>JARBUM010000153.1 GCA_029239675.1 Pelosinus sp.
TGGATTGGAAAATTCCCAACGGCACCTTAAGGCTGAAAGTGGATAAAATTCTTTTCCAACCTGAGTCTAGCGGTAATTTTGAACTATAACAGATATAAGAGACTTATTTGTTATAGAAATAGAAAAATCCCTGCCAAATTCTAAAATGAATGTGGCAGGGATTTTTCTATTCCTCTATTTACAGCTTTCCACTGTGTCATTGCTGGGGCTTTGCATCATCCCATGATTTTTCCTGATTTTCTCCATAATAGGAGCCACCTTTTCCATGCTTTCATTTAAGGTAGCAGCCTCATTGCTAGAAATAGTACCATCCTTAACAGCTTGCTGTATCATCTGCTGATGGTTGCCATTTACCGGCCCACACTGCTCCTTAGCCTGATCAGTGGTAGCTGCGAAAACTGGCACCGCAATCAATGCTGCTAATGCTGTTATGATTAACATTTTCTTTTTCATTGTCAACCCTCCTGTTGATTTAGTGTACTCTCGGAAAACAAGTATATCCTTTGCTGTCGTCCTAAATGAAACTTTCCGAGAGACTAATTTTATTTATATCTTACATCCTTATTATAAACAAAGATTGTGGATTTCTTATGAAGATCATATTACTTATTCTGCTTATCCCCGGCTGGGAGCTGCCGACCCACTCTTGGAAAAAACCTTGGAGTCACTGCCGCATAGGCGGCATAGTCCTCACCAAATTGTTCCAGTGACTCCCGTTCTTCTTGCCTGGCCAACCAAATATACATGCGCACAAGAATAGGAAACATAACCAGTGTTAACAACGTCGGCCACTGCAACAGGAAGCCAAACAGGATCACGATAAAAGCAACATATTGAGGATGGCGCACATAGGCATAAGGTCCATTCACTGCAATTACGCCTCTACGCTGGGCGCTGTGCAAAAATCTCCATGTAAAACCAAGAAAGATAAGCCCCCCCAAAATAAACCAGTTACTTAGTTCGTGAAGAGGATTGTGGTGCGGGTCACCTGTCAGTCCTAACAACGTATACCAAAGGTGACCGGCATCGTGAGAAAAGAGATTGATTTCCGGATAGTGGCTGCCCAGCCATCCGGAAAGTAAATAAATACTCAAAGGAAAACCATACATTTCTGCAAATAGCGCTACAATAAAGGCTGAAAAGCTACCGAAGGTACGCCAATCCCGACCAGAACGCGGACGAGTAAAACTAAACGCAAAAATAATAAAGATAAGTGAATTGATGACCACAATTGGCCATAGTCCATAGTCTGACATGTTATTCAGTCTCTCCTTTCCGATACCACAGCCATAAGCTACTAGCAAGCATTGCCGTTAACAGCGCCGTCATTTGCGCCACTTTAAGACCGCCAAATACTAAACTATCAGTACGTAAAAATTCCAAGCCGAACCGAGCCAGCGAATAGAGAATGAAGTAGGTTAGTGCCACCTGTCCATCAAACTGTTTTCGACGGAATATATACAGTAGGATGGCTAGAATCATGAGATCAAGCCCAGCCTCAAATAATTCGGCCGGCACTAAGGGCATTGCTCCCCATGCTTGATATGCCGATGTTCCCGGCTGATAGACAACGCCATACCAGGCAGTTGTCGGTTTTCCATAGGCATCACCGTTTAATAAACAGCCAATACGTCCAATAGCCTGTCCTAGGATAAGACCTGGGGTGCTAATGTCGGCAAAACGTCGGAAGGATAACCCTTTGCGCCGAAAATACCATCCAGCCAGCAGTAAATTGGCTATCACCGCTCCCTGAATGGAGAGACCTCCTTGCCAAAACATCAAGGCATGTAGAGGATTGCTGGTATAGTCTTGCCAAGAGAAGACAACTTCCCAAAGGCGTGCTCCCAAAAATCCTGCTATTACGCCATATAAAACATATTCTTGCAACATCTCTGGCGAAAATTCACTGTTTTTTGCAAGACGCATCACCAGCCACAAACCGGCGAATACCCCCAAAGCTACCATAATTCCCCAGGCGCGAAATTCAAAACTACCAATACTCAATAAGATGGGATACATAGTTCTTCCCCCCGTTCTATATCCTTCGCCTATTCTAGCTACGTTAATTTCATCTATAATCAGGTGGAGTTATGCCCGGTTCCACCAGGAATACCGGGCATCTCCATGTATATAAAAGACCTCCTGGCAAACCAAAATAATCTGTCATGTCCATTACTATCAATCCACCGATTTCATTATCCAAGCTGGCGCTTTGCAACGCCAGCTTAGATGGACAAAGAAACTAGGATGAGTGGTGAGCATTATGATCCACAGCATTGGGTGCATTAGCTGGTGTACTGGACTGTGGAACCGGATTATCATTTTGGTCATTGGCGTCTACCGAATTAACCAAGTCACGCATGATCTTCCGCAGTGCTGGATCACTTGCAAGCATTTGCTTCATCGTGGCTTGCATTTCTGGTTCCTTCATCATCCCTTTCATTCTCTCTTGCATATCACTGCTTTTCATCATATCCAAGCATTGTTTTTGCATTTCAGGCGAGTTCATCATTTCCATATTATCCTTTTGCCCGCTTTCCATCATCTCGCCTTGCATAACTGGCGGTTTATCAGCGTTTTTCTCCGCTGCACTCCCCATATTAGTGCCAATTAGCAAGCCAGCGGCAGAAATAGCAAATACCCCACCCATAATCCAGCCTGTCACTCTTTTTTTCATAGTTACTATATCCTCCTTCAAAATCTAACGTTTATTATTAATCAATTAAGCCCATAGTTACGGGCATACGGTAACTCAGATCAAAATTAGGTTCCCGCCAAACCATATTGAAACAAAAGGCCTCTGCGCTCTAAAATTCGCCGTACCTGTCCAGTAGTAATCAGGGTACGCGGGTCATACAGCGAATAGCGTTTTTTTAGCAAGCGCTCCAGTTTTGTTGTAATATCAAAGAAATACTTTGATTCTGCTTTTTCATACGCTTCAACAATTAATTCTTCCATAACCCTTTCCAACTCCCTTACGTCTTATATTTAATAATGTCCGTGTTCCAATCACTAACTAGATTGCTTTTCACCCTCCGCTTTTTTCCCCATGCTCCTCATCATGACAAAATGCATCAACGGACACATTAAAAGCACCAGGTAATTGGCTGATCCGTCATAGCCATTTTGTTTGAGCAACAGAACCAGACCTAGGGGAGCCAAACAGCATACCATCATCATCACCATATGCTTCCAACCACCACCGCAGCCCTGATGCTGCGCGTGACCGGTATCTTGTCCCTTGATTTGAGGCACTTGTTTATCTTGATCCACCCTACTTTCCTCCCTTTATTAAGAATGCATAATCATCGCCATTGCCATAAAGACGGTGCCTCAAGCACCCCACTGCAGCAATATCAACACTCCCCTTTGCCATGGAGTAGATTCAATTTATCTTACCATTCTATTATGAAGAACCTGTGAAGAACCTGTGAATAACTTTTGAAGAACTTCTGCTTCTTTTGGGATGCCAAGAACAATACTATATCTTCTTTTATAGAAAAAGTCCCGGCACTCGATAGTACTAAAAAAATAACACAAGTTCTTCATAAGTCCTTCACTAGATATTCATTTTATTTATGTATTATATTGGTAATAAGACTTAAGGGGGAAATTAAAATGAAAAGAACTTTTATAACCGCATCCTTACTAGTAATGAATGTAATGGGATCCAGTATGGTTTCCGCTAATGAAATTCTTCCGGAAATAAATCCAATTAAACCGGGCATTGAAACGATCGTTAGTGGAAGCGAAAACAGTCGGCAATATACCATGATTGATCACAATCCGACTCTTTACAATAAGCAGGTAGTCGGTGATCGTATCATGGAAAGCTGGGTTAAAAATGATGTAGTTAGTACCAGAGTTGACGGTGTTATCACTAAATCCTACCGCATCAATAAGGATCTTGAAACGATCGAAAGTGGTAGCAAAAACAGCCGACAATATACCGTGATTGATCACAATCCTATCCACTACAGTAAAAAAGCTGTCGGTAATCATACAATCGAATCCTGGGCCAAAGATGGTGTAGTCAACACCAGAACGGACGGAGTTGCTACTAAATTTTATCGCATCAATAAGGATCTTGAAACGATTGAAAGTGGTAGCAAAAACAGCCGACAATATACCGTGATTGACCACAACCCTACCCATTACAGTAAAAAGATCCTCGGCGGTCATACGGTGGAAGGCTGGATGGAAAATGGTGTAGTTAACACTAGAATTGACGGTGTTCTCTCTAAGCATTAAACTTCCATACATAAACTCTAACCACTCTATCATGAACTATGATAGAGTGGTTAGTTTTTATATTCATACATATTACTAATTGGTTATTTCTCAAATGATCTGTATAATCACTGGCTGGATTTTATCATCCATCCGAGCACGATTCACCCTATTGGGATCGCTATGTAACAGTTCAAGAATTTCCCAATATATTTTGTATTTTGCTAATACCAACTATAAAGAAGATCAGGCAACCTTTGGAGTGCCTGATCTTCTTTATCACAATACTCGTTTTGCACCATAATAGCGCTGCACAAAATATGGATCATTCATGTCACCAATGGCGACTACACCTTTTGAAAAAGAGGTATGAATAAATTTATCCCTGCCGATGTAAATCCCCACATGAGATGCGCCTGGTTCATAGGTAGTAAAATACACTAAATCTCCTGACAGTAAGGAAGCTGGCGATACGGTTCTGCCAACTAGAAACTGTAGATCAGCGGTACGAGGTAAATTGATCCCCGCTTGCCGATACACATATTGCACTAATCCGGAGCAATCAAACCCCTGGGCAGGTGAGGCTCCTCCCCACACTACTGGCTGACCAAGCATACCGCTGGCAAGTGTCAATATTTGTACTGACTGTCCAGACTGACCTATAGACAGAGCAGGTGAGCGAGCTGCTATCTGCTGCTCATCCACTACCGGCATGGTCGTGCCTACTATAGAATCTAACGACTGCATGAACTGATTATAACTAGAAGTTGGAGAAGCCTGAACCACTCCTGTGCCGTTAAAAAGAATCCCGGCAAATAGCATAACTATCCATCTTTTCATGAGCTTCTCCTCTCCAGCCAACCTTTTTTAGTGTTGCATGGTTTGCAAGTGGGACATAGTTGTCTTCATAACATCTTGCATCGTCTTCACTTTACTTTCCA
>JARBUM010000042.1 GCA_029239675.1 Pelosinus sp.
GGAGGGATTGATTTATGTCAATCGTATTAGCTGAATTTATGGGTACGGCGGTTCTTACCACCTTCGGGTGTGGGGTTTGCGCGAATGTGAATTTGAATCGATCTAGAGCAAATGTAAGTGTGCTGGGCGGTGGATGGATTACCATCACAGCAGGATGGGCATTTGCGGTAATGCTTGGAGCTTTTGTTAGTAATGCTCTTGGTGGAGCAGGGGAATTGAATCCAGCTCTTGTTTTATTTAAAGTACTTGCAGGTGCCTATACCCTTCCCATCGCAATTCCCATTATGGTTGCAGAGTTAGTTGGTGCAATGCTTGGTGCTGCTCTGGTTTGGCTAGCGTATCTTCCTCACTGGGAAATTACGGAAGATAAGGGTGCTATTTTGGGGACATTTGCTACTGGCGCAATGATCAAAAATGATATGGCTGCTTTTCTTTGTGAGGTTATAGCAACTACGTTTCTATTCATTTGTCTTACTGCCTTTGGTAGTAAATTAGTAACTGGTACTGGTATGACACCTGGTTTTGGCAATTATTTGGCTGCTATGTGTATTTGGGCCTTGGGCTTAAGCTTAGGTGGACCCAGTGGGTATGCCTTAAACCCTGCCCGTGATGTTGGCCCCCGTATGATTCATGCTATTTTACCAATTTCCACTAAAGGTAGTTCTGATTGGGGATATGTTTGGGTACCCATTTTTGGCCCATTCCTTGCAGCCTTTGTTGCATATGCAATTTGCACAGCAACGGGACTTTTATAATAAAAAGATCAATGGAGTTTTAAAGGGCATAGAAAGTAAATTTAAAAAGAATGTACGAGAAGAAGACTAAGCCCAAGGGACTTAGTCTTCTTTTTTTATTTGTTTCTGAAGATATTTTGATGTACTATAGTTCATAGGAGTTTAAAATAAAGAAGAATCACTTTATTCTTAGGAGGGAACCTTTATGGATATGAGAGTATTGAGAGAAACTGCAAAGAAACAGATGATTGGTAAATGTCGAGTATGTCCTGTTTGTAATGGACGTGTTTGTGCGGGAGAGGTTCCCGGTATGGGTGGTACGGGGACGGGTGAGGCCTTTACTGAAAATGTACGAGCTCTTGCCAGTTATAAATTGAATATGCGGACTATACATGATGCCTTGCAACCTGATACGAGGGTGGAGATGTTTGGTCAACAATTAAAAACACCAATCATGGGCGCTCCTATTACAGGTGCGGCTATTAATGCGGGGGACGCATTAAATGAGCTAGATATGGTTTCTGCTCTGGTAGAAGGCAGCCAACTGGCGGGGAGTATAGGATGGATTGGCGATCCAGCGAATCCTAGTATGTATGAAGATGGCTTGGAGTCGATTCGTCGAGCGGGCCAAGGCATTGCCATTATAAAACCTCGTGTGGATATTAAGGAAATGATTGAGCTTTTTAAATTAGCTGAAAAGGCGGGTGCCATTGCATTAGGAACGGATCTTGATGGGGCAGGTCTTATAACTATGGCCTTAAAAGGTCAGCCTGTTGGGCCTAAAACGAAAGAACAGCTTATTGAATTAGTGCAGTCTACAGCACTACCCTTTATTGTAAAAGGTATTATGACTGTGGATGAGGCTATTAAATGTGTAGAAGTGGGAGCTACGGCTATTGTTGTTTCCAATCATGGAGGCAGGGTATTAGATCATACTCCTGGGGTGGCAGATGTATTGCCGGAAATTGCTAGAGCTGTAAAAGGTAAAGTAACTATTTTGGCTGACGGTGGTATACGCTCAGGAGCCGATATTTTGAAGTTGTTGGCACTAGGAGCAGATGGGGTGTTGATTGGTCGCCCGTTGATTATGGGTGCTTATGGTGGCGGCACAGAGGGTGTTAAAACCATCATTGATAAGTATACTAGTGAACTTAAGGCCGCTATGATCCTGACAGGCTGTAAGAGCATCCAGGAGATCGGCCCAGAGATTCTGTGGCATAAATAGAAAATAATTAAACCACAAAGACTGTTCATAAGGAAATGGTCTTTGTGGTTCTTCTTTGTGTGTTAGAGCAGCGGCATTATGCTTTTGTGGTTTGTTACAGTAGCTATAGTTCTTTCAGCTGTGCTAGTTTATTGAAGAAGCCGCGATAGGCCCAGTAGCTGGCTACGAAGGAAGATACGCTTACAGCACCCGATAGCATAAAGGCGACCATGATTTGATATTTGATGGCAGACTCAGGGGCTACGCCAGCTAGAATGAGTCCTGTCATCATGCCAGGTAATTGAACAATACCTAAGGTCTTCATAGAATCAAAGGTTGGGAGCATAGCAGTTTTAATGCTGTCTCGTATCAGGTCTCTGGAAGCTTCTTTTGGTGGAGCACCTAAGCAAAGTTTAACTTCTATTTCATCCTTTTTGTTTTGGAAATTATTTAGTAAGCTTTTAAATAATAGACTGGTAGCTACCATGGAATTACCTACTACCATACCGCTGATGGGGATAACTTGACTAGGCTCATAGGGAATAGCTTGAAAGCTAATTAATCCTCCTAGAGTAACAGTAAGACCACTAAGGATGGCGATGAAGGAAATCAAAGAGACCTTTTCAATTCCTTTTCCACGTTTTGCAGCTACTGTGGACGCATTGTAGACCATAATTAGTAAGATGAGTGTTGTAAAAAACAAATTATCAAGAGCAAAAACGAATTTGAGAATGAAACCGATAATAGTGAGTTGAACAACGGCTCGCATACTAGCAATTAACATGTCCTTTTCTAAACCCAGTTTCTCTTTGTAGGACAAGGCTAGGGAGAGTAGTACTAAACTGAAGGTTAGTACAAGAGCTAGATTACTCATCGTTCCCTCCTGTATTAAAAAAATAATCGGTTGCATTGACAAAGAAATCCATCCTACCTGCTTTAAGATAGAGGATTTTTTTTGCTAAGCGTTTTGCTTGGGAATTATTATGGGTAATGAACAATAAGGCTATATTATGATTTTGTTGCTCATTAAGAATTAGTTTTTCAAGTAGAAGAGTATTCTCTTCGTCAAGCGCTGCTGTTACTTCGTCTAAGAGTATGATTTCAGGTTTTATTAATAACGAACGAATAAGTGCAATACGCTGCTGTTCACCACCCGATAGGGCGGTGTTCTTTTTTTGTAAGATGGCCGTCGATAGATTTACTTGCGTTAAATAGTTGTCTATTTCGTGAAGATTAGGTTTTTGATTAAGTAGCTGATAAGGATATAGCAGGTTTTCTTCTACCTTACTACCAAATAAATAAGGCTTCTGCAATACATAACTAACTTTACGCCGAAGTTCTGTAGGGGCATATTCCTGAAGGTGCTTGTTTCTATAAATTATTTCTCCCTGGTTTGGAGTTATAAGCATATTTAAAAGGCGGAATAAAGAGGATTTTCCTGAACCTGATGGCCCGAGAATACAGATACTATCTCCTGCTTCGATGGAAAAGGAGATATCATGGAGTATGGTTTGATCATTTTTTATCAATTGAATATTTTTACATTCCATTATATTCATTGTTTATTACCTCATGGAAAAGTATAGAGCTATCATATCATGGGATAGCAAGGAGTGGTAAGAAGTTAAGGTGTTTTAATAATAATTAAATACTGATTAAATCTTTATATCTTCTTTACATTCTTGCTGTCTTTATTGACGACATCTTTACCGTAGTTGGAGTTACAATATGTTTGCAAGGAACTTGGCAGTAGGAGGCTGATACAGATGGTAGATTTATGGGTAGCAGGCTTAACATCAATTGGTCTACTCGTGTATTTAATTTATGCATTATTGAAACCGGAGGAGTTTTAGAAATGATTACAGATTCTTTATTTTTTATTGTGTTTTTCTCCCTGTTACTACTTATGGCTTGGCCTTTGGGGCGATATATGTCAAAAGTGTATAGTGGTGAGAAGACTGTCTTTGATAAAATATTTTCGCAAATAGGGAATATCTGTTACCGTTTGGCAGGAATTGATGCTAGACAAGAGATGAATTGGCGGCAATATGCTAGTGCATTGGTAATTTTCAACGTATTAGGTATGATTGCTGTGGTGGCTTTACAGGAGTTACAGACTATATTGCCTTGGAACCCTGAAGGATTAGCTGCAGTGCCCTTTGGTTTGGCCTTTAATACAGCAGTTAGTTTTATGACAAATACAAATTGGCAGGCTTATAGTGGTGAAACCACCATGAGCTATTTTACACAGATGACAGCACTTACCGTGCAAAACTTTGTTTCTGCAGCAACAGGAATGGCAGTGGCAGTAGCGCTCATTCGGGGATTAACCCGTAGAACTACGAAAGTAATAGGTAATTTTTGGTTTGACATGGTGCGGAGTGTGGTATGGATATTATTACCCTTATCCATTTTAGTTAGTTTTATATTTATGCAGCAAGGCGTGGTTCAAAATCTATCTCCTTATATAGCGGTAGATACCCTAGAAGGCGGGCGACAAACAATTGCTATGGGACCCGTTGCTTCACAGGAAGCTATTAAACTGCTAGGAACTAACGGTGGCGGTTTTTTCAATGCTAATTCGGCTCATCCTTTTGAAAATCCTACTCCCTTTACTAATTTGGTCCAGGTATTGAGCATTTTCCTTATTCCGACTGGAATGGTATTTATGTTTGGTAATATGGTAAAAGATCGTCGGCAAGGATATGCAATACTAGCAGCTATGCTACTGTTATTTACCCTATGTCTTGGTGGAGTTTATGTGAGTGAATTGTATGGTAACCCCTTAATGGGAAATTTAGGTGTGAACGAACCAACGAGCATGGAAGGCAAGGATATGCGCTTTGGCATCAATGGTTCTACTTTATTTGCCACTGTAACAACAGCAGCATCTTGTGGAGCGGTGAATACCATGCATGATAGCCTGACGCCCTTGGGCGGTTTGGTAACCATGTTGCAAATGATGTTGGGTGAAGTCGTCGTTGGCGGCGTTGGTGCCGGTTTATATGGCATGATGATGTTTATTATGCTGACCGTCTTTGTCGTAGGATTGATGGTTGGTCGTACACCTGAGTATTTAGGTAAGAAAATTGAAGCCTATGAAATGAAAATGGCGATTATTGCTATTTTGTTTCCTGCAGTAACGGTGCTATTTGGTAGTGCTCTTTCTGTAGTGATTGAGTCTGGTCTTGCTGGTATGGCTAATGCTGGCCCTCATGGTTTAAGTGAAGTACTGTATGGGTTTGCTTCCACTGCAGGGAATAACGGTAGCGCATTTGCTGGGCTGAGTGCAAATACCTTATATTATAATCTGATGTTCGCTGCCGCTATGTTGATAGGACGGTTTGGTGTAATTATACCCGTATTGGCCATTGCTGGTAGTCTAGCTGAAAAGAAAGTATCACCTCCAGGACCGGGAACTTTTCCAACAACAGGGTTATTATTTGTTCTATTGTTGGCCGTTATTGTCCTCATGGTAGGAGCACTGACCTTTTTACCAGCTCTATCCTTAGGGCCTATTGTTGAACATTTATTAATGCTACAGGGGATAACTTTTTAATGGAGAAAAAGTTAATTAAGGAGGAAACGGCTGTGAGTACAAGTCGAAAAAGTTTTAATAAAAAAATACTAATGCAGGCCTGTCAGGACGCTTTATATAAATTGAATCCCAAAGTGCAGGTCCGGAATCCTGTCATGTTTATTGTATTGATTGGTTCATTGTTAACAACTGGATTTGTGTTGCGTGATATCTTTCAGGGGGGAGAGAACATCTATTTTACGATGCAAATAACAGTATGGCTTTGGTTTACTGTTTTGTTTGCTAACTTCGCCGAGGCGATAGCAGAAGGTCGGGGAAAAGCCCAGGCTCAGGCCCTAAGGCAGACTCGTACCCAGACGCAAGCAAAAAAAATAGTCAAAAATAAACCACAAGTAGTTGAGGCTGCTAGCTTGCGAAAAGGTGATGTGGTATTGGTGGAGCCAGGTGATATTATTCCTAGTGATGGGGATGTTATTGAGGGGATGGCGACAGTAGATGAAAGTGCGGTGACTGGTGAATCGGCTCCTGTTATTCGTGAGTCTGGAGGGGATAAATCTTCAGTGACTGGTGGCACTCGGGTATTATCGGACTGGATTAAGGTAGAAGTGACTGCTAATCCAGGAGAGACCTTTCTAGATCGTATGATCTCTTTGGTGGAGGGAGCTAAACGTCAAAAAACCCCTAATGAAATTGCCTTGACCATTCTATTAGTTGGTTTGACAATTGTATTTCTTGTAGCTGTGGCAACCGTATATCCTTATGCAAGTTACTCGGGAGTGAGTATTTCCATTACTACATTAGTTGCATTACTTGTTTGTCTCATACCCACTACAATTGGTGGCTTGTTGAGTGCCATTGGGATCGCTGGTATGGATCGATTATTAAAACGCAACGTCTTGGCCATGTCTGGTAGAGCAGTAGAAGCTGCTGGGGATGTGGATGTATTATTGCTAGATAAGACAGGAACCATTACCTTGGGCAATCGTATGGCTACTGAGTTCATTCCAGCAACAGGAATTCTGGTTGAAGAATTAGCCGATGCGGCCCAAATGGCGTCATTAGCTGATGAAACGCCGGAGGGCCGTAGTATTGTTGTATTAGCAAAACAAAAATATAATTTACGTGAACGAGATTTAACGAAATTAGAGGCGGAATTTGTTCCTTTTAGTGCTCATACCCGGATGAGTGGGGTAAACTTAAAGGATACGATGATACGAAAGGGATCAGTAGATGCCATCCAGAAATATGCCCGGGAACGGGGCAATGAATTGCCTGATAACGTAAAGTCAGCTTGTGAAATAATTGCTAAAAGTGGTGGTACCCCTTTAGTTGTAGTAGAAGGTTCAAAAGTGATGGGGGCTATTCATTTAAAAGACGTTATCAAAGGTGGTATTAAAGAAAGATTTAGAGACCTTAGACAGATGGGGATTAAGACAGTTATGATAACAGGTGACAATCCATTGACGGCTGCTGCGATTGCTGCAGAGGCTGGTGTGGATGATTTTATGGCTGAGGCTACTCCGGAAGGTAAGTTGGCATTAATCCGTGAATACCAGGAAAGAGGTATGTTGGTAGCGATGACTGGTGACGGCACCAATGATGCACCAGCCTTGGCCCAAGCCGATGTGGGTGTGGCTATGAATAGTGGTACCCAAGCAGCGAAAGAAGCTGGCAACATGGTAGATCTTGATAGTAATCCTACCAAGTTAATTGAGATAGTGGAAATTGGCAAACAACTGTTGATGACAAGAGGCTCCTTGACGACCTTTAGTATTGCAAATGACGTTGCTAAGTATTTTGCCATCATTCCGGCCCTATTTTCTGTTGCCTATCCCGCGTTTGGTGTATTTAATATTATGAGACTAGCCACACCCCAAAGTGCTATTTTGAGTGCTGTAATTTTTAATGCTCTGATTATTATTGCCTTGGTACCTTTGGCGCTACGTGGTGTAAAGTATCAGCCTTTGGGTGCAGATGTGATTTTACGTCGGAATCTGATCATCTATGGGTTGGGAGGATTGGTGGCACCTTTTCTCGGAATAAAACTCATTGATATGTTATTAGTTGTTTTGCATTTGAGTCTATAAGTGGTAATCGTATGAAAGTAGTAGGACGGGTAAAGGAAAAGTTACAGCAAATGTACTGAAAGGAAGTTGAAGCAATGTGTGGAAACAAATAATAAGCGCTTTACGGTTGTTCATAATATTGACGGTTGTTACTGGTATTGTATATCCATTGGCCATGACAGGAGTGGCACAGGCTGTTTTTCCAAAACAAGCAAATGGGTCCTTGATTTATATCGATGATAAACCAGTTGGTTCTATGTTGCTGGGACAGAGTTTTACAACAGAGAAGTATTTTCATGGACGGCCATCTTCAGCAGGTGCGGATGGATATGATGCTGCTGGTTCATCAGGATCCAATATGGGACCAACAAATGGAAAGTTAGTGGCTACAGTAAAAGATAATATTGAGAAAGTACGCAGTGAAAATCAAATAAACGAAAGTGTTCGTATTCCTTCCGATTTGGTGATGGCCTCTGCCAGTGGCCTTGATCCTGATATTTCACCAGAAGCTGCCTATTTGCAGGTCACTCGGATTGCAAATAAGCGAGGCATAACAGAAAGTAAAGTGAAAGAACTGATAAGTGGTAAAATCCAGGTAAAGAGATTTGGTTTTTTAGGTGCAGATCGAGTGAATGTTCTAGCTCTGAATATGGCACTAGATCAATTGAAAAATAAATAATTCACCACCAAGATACAATGCCCCTGTGAGGCACACAAAGGAAGACAAAGCAGGAATCTCTGCTTTGTTCTTTGTGGTTTAACTAATGATTAACATAATGGAGGCAAGGATATGCCTGAGGAAAACAAAGAAAAAAAACGTCCAGATCCTGATATGTTACTAGCTAAATTAAATAAAGAAACTAGAGGTAAACTTACAGTGTTTTTAGGTGCGGCTGCCGGTGTTGGCAAAACCTATACCATGTTAGAGACTGCTCATGAGATGTTGGCTGCTGGTGTTGATGTAGTAATCGGTTGGGTAGAAACTCATAAACGACAAGAAACTGAAAAAATGGTAGAAGGTTTACCGTGTTTGCCGGCAAAGGACATTGAGCATCGCGGTAGGATTTTGCGTGAAATGAACATTGATGCTATTTTGGCTCGTAAGCCAAAAGTTGTATTAGTCGACGAATTGGCTCATACTAATGTTGCCGGTTCTCGCCATGTCCGTAGATTTCAGGATGTAGAAGAGATATTAAATGCTGGTATTGATGTAACTACAACACTAAACATTCAGCATATTGAAAGTTTAAATGATATTGTAGCTCAAATTACAGGTGTAACGGTAAGGGAGACGGTGCCAGACCGTATTGTGGAACAGGCTGATCAAGTACAATTGATTGATATTCCTCCAAATGAGCTGATTAAGCGACTGAAGGAAGGCAAAGTATATATGCCCCGTCAGGCTGAAGTGGCGTTGAATAAATTCTTCCGCCCAGGCAATATTAATGCACTGCGGGAATTAGCTCTTCGCTTTACAGCTTATCGGGTTGATAAAGAGTTAAACGAATATATGCAGGAACATGATATTCCTGGACCTTGGCCAGCTGGTGAGCGGGTAATGGTTTGTGTGAGTTCCAGCCCCTTTTCCGCTCAACTCATTCGGGCAGCAAGGCGATTAGCTCGTGGCCTACAGGCTGAATTATTGGCTGTTCATATTGACACCCCACGACGTTTAGAGCTTAGTGAGAAAGAGCGGGATCGTATTTTTAGCAATATGCGTCTGGCAGAAGAATTAGGAGCTAAAACTATAAGTGTTGTTGGTAAAGATTTAGCTGAAGAACTTCTAGCTATGACACGGGAACATAATGTTACTCATCTGGTAGTTGGTAAACCACTACGTGGGCGTATATGGGAGTGGCTGCACGGCGGTGCGGTGGTAGACAAGCTAATACGTTATAGCGGTGGTGTCAATATTCATGTCATCCAAGGTAATACAGAGGTAAGGGATGATCCGAAGATCAAGACAACGGTATCAACGGTATCTATCTCCTTGTGGGTTTATTTAGTAAGCATTCTAATGGTGATTTTGGTTACTATAGGAAATTGGTGGTGGCGTGAGTACCTTGAACCCATCCACTTTATGATGCTATATTTGTTACCTGTACTCTTATCAGCAGTATGGTGGGGGAAGGGGCCTTCCTATGTAGCGGCATTATCCAGTGTGTTGTTTTTTGATTTTTTCTTTATTACACCTATTTTAACTTTCAGTATATCCGATCTTCCGTATATGTGGAGTCTACCACTTTTTCTCTTAGTCTCCTTTATGATTGGTGGGCAAACTGAGAAACTACGTTTAGAGGCTAGGTTAGCCAGACAACGGGAAAAAACGACACAAGCCCTCTATTCTTTCAGTCGTGAGATTGCAGCAGTTGTGGAGGTTCACGCGATTGTTAGTATTTTAGCAGAGCGAGCATCGCAGACGTTGGAGAGACCTGTAGCTGTATTTTTACCCCAAGAGCATGACAAATTGCTATTGGCTGCTGAAGCTGGTGCCAAAGAGAGCGGGATTGATACTAGTGAGCGAGCAGTAGCTATTTGGGCATATGAGCATGGTGAAATGGCTGGACGCTGCACAGATACTTTGCCAGGAGCTAGATATATGTATTTGCCATTAACCACAAGTGATAAAACGGTTGGTGTTTTGGGGATTCAAGTTCAGGAAAAAATGCTCACTGCTGTCCAGCGGCGATTAATGGAAGCGTGGGCAGGATTGGCGGCTATTGCTGTCGAACGAGTTAATTTAGCGGAGCAAGCGAGGCAGGCAACGTTGCTAATCGAATCAGACCAATTACGTACAGCGTTGTTTAATTCTATCTCTCATGAACTGCGGACTCCATTGGCTTCTATTATGGGGGCTATTTCTGGCCTGTTGGACGCAGAAGGCGTGTATTCGGTCACGGACCAAAAAGATTTGTTAGAAACAATAAAAGAGGAAGCGAACCGTATGGACCGCTTGGTAGCGAACCTTCTGGATACTGCTCGATTAGAGAGTGGTATGATGCAGCTTAAAAAAGATTGGTGTGATATAGAAGATATAGCAGGTATTGCTCTAAGGCGAGTAGCGGAATGTATAAAGGGGAGACCGTTGCGTGTGAATATATCGGCAGAAATCCCTTTAGTAAAGGCTGATTGCGTTCTTCTGGAACAAGTTTTAGTAAATTTGCTCGATAATGCTTGTAAATATTCTGCACAGGGAAGTGAAATTGTAATCACGGCTAGTCACGATGAAAAAGTGATACAGGTATCGGTGGCTGATCGAGGAGTAGGCATTCCAGCGGAATACTTAACCCGAATCTTTGATAAATTTTATCGGGTTGAACAACCAAAAAGTGTGATTGGTACTGGGTTAGGATTATCGATTTGTAAGGGTATTCTTGAAGCTCATGGTGGATATATTCATGCTGAGAATAGACCAGGGGGTGGTGCTGTTGTGACTTTTGTTATTCCTTGTATTGAGCAACCGCCCAAGTATATGGTTTAGTATTATTTTCAGATTTCTGATTTGAAAGTGGGTGGTGTAGATAGTGCAGACAGGGGCACGAATTTTAATTATTGACGATGAGCCTCAAATCAGGAGGTTGTTAAGAGTATCCTTAACGGCCCATGGGTATAATGTTGATGAATCCCAAACTGGACAAGACGGAATAAATAGAACTGCTGAGTTTAAACCTGATTTGATACTTTTGGATCTGGGATTGCCTGATATAGATGGAAAAGCAGTGGTAAAGGCTATTCGTGAATGGTCAAAAGTACCGATCATTATCCTGACTGCTCGTGATCAGGAATACGAAAAAATTGAGACCCTTGATGCGGGAGCAGATGATTACGTTACAAAACCTTTTAGTATGGGGGAGTTATTGGCAAGGTTACGAGTAGCTTTACGACATTCTGCGGTTGCTGAAAATGCTCCAATGTTGATATGTGGCGAATTGGTGATTGATCTAGTTGGACGTCATGTAACTCGTAGTGATAAAGAAATAAAGCTGACACCAACAGAATATGAAATACTAAAAGTATTAGCACAGAATATGGGTAAGGTATTGACTCATAAACAATTATTAAAGGCAGTGTGGGGCACTGCTTATAATGAAGATACTCATTATATTAGAGTGTTTATTGGGCAGTTGAGGCGTAAGGTAGAAGCAAACTCGGCTCAACCTAAATATATTATTACAGAGTCAGGCGTAGGTTATCGCTTGATGACTGGTAAATAAGAAACTTTCACATGCGACGTGGAAGTTTCTTATTTACAATATACATGGAAGATCCTTGAGGATAAGAACATTTTCGCTAGAAATGAAAGAGAGTTTTGATTGCTTATATAGGGGATAAGTATTTTATTGTTTTACATATTTTTTTATTGCACTTTTGCTACTGTATGGTACAATCATATAGTTACTTTTCTTGCTTTGGAGCAAAATAAGGTAGGGTTCAATTAAAATAACAAATAGGATGGGAGAGGGATATGAATAGTTATTTTAAATTATCACAAGCAGCAGTTGAAGGTTTGGCACAACAATATGATACCCCTTTGTTATTGGTATCAACAGAACAAGTAGAACGTAATTATTCTTTTTTGGCGAGTTATTTACCGGGAGTTAAATTACATTATGCGGTAAAAGCCAATCCTCACGAAGCAATTATCCGGAAATTGGCTGAACTGGGTTCGTATTTTGATGTAGCATCAGATGGAGAAATGCAATTTTTATCAGGTATGGGTATTGCGCCAGAACGTATGGTGTATGCCAATCCCGTGAAAACGGCAAGTGGACTTAGGGTAGCCAATGAAATCGGTGTATATAAATTTACCTTTGATAGTGAAAGTGAAATTAGTAAAATGGCGAAGGCAATACCTGGCGGTACAGTGTTGCTTCGAGTTAGAGTGGACAATCCCAATGCCTTAGTCGATTTAAATAAGAAATTTGGCGCTCATCCTGACGAAGTATTACCACTTCTTAAGTTAGCTCGTCAGCAAGGTCTTGATGTGGCTGGATTGTGTTTTCATGTAGGTAGTCAATCTTCTAGCGCAGATGCCTATGTGGAATCATTAGAGATTTTCCGTGATCTGTTTGATCAGGCGAAGGAAGCAGGTTTTGATTTGCGAATTCTGGATATTGGGGGCGGGTTCCCTATTCCAGCAATTGATAATGATACTATTGATGTAGTTGCTATGCTGAAAACAATTAATGAAGCAGTTACAAAATATTTTCCGGATACGGAAATTTGGGCTGAACCTGGCCGTTTTATCTGTGGTACAGTGGCTAATCTGATTACTCGTGTGATTGGCACACAAAAACGGAATGGTAAACAATGGTATTTCCTAGATGACGGATTATATGGTACTTTCTCAGGTGTTATTTTTGATCACTGGGATTTTGAGTTAGAGACATTCAAAACAACTGAGAAAATACCTGCTACTTTTGCAGGGCCAAGTTGTGATTCCTTGGATATTATGTTTCAAGATAAGTTGATTCCTCATCTTTCCATAGACGATTTGATTTTAGTGCCAACTTGTGGGGCTTATACCTCGGCATCGGCGACTGTATTTAACGGCTTTGCCAAAACTCGGATTTTGGTGTGGGAAGAAGTTCAGAACAATTTGAAATTAGATTAATTAGAATCTTAGTTTTCTTAGTTCCTACTTGTGTAAGATGGGAGTCACAGAAAAACTTAGCCATTAATTAAATGAGAATAAAAAGGCAGAAAACCTTAGGTTTTCTGCCTTTTTATTCTCATTTAATTAACAATTTTACTGGAAATGGTAAGTTTTTAGTTCTTCCCAAGTTTGACAAGGGGTTATAATATTAGTAGAATAATATAAACTATTAAGTAAAAAAAGGGAGGAATTATATGTCCGGAAAGAAAATGACAATGAAACAACAGATCAGAAGGTATGTATTTATGTTTATTGGTTCCATTTTGGCAGCGTTAGGATTAGAGGTTTTCTTAGTTCCCAATCAGATTATTGATGGTGGAGTGGTTGGTATATCCATTATGGCGAGCCATATAACTTCTTGGCCATTGGGGATATTTATTTTCGTCTTAAATTTGCCGTTTATATATTTAGGATATTTGCAAATTGGGAAAAGTTTTGCGATTTCTACGCTATTTTCTCTTGCGTCTTTATCCATATGGGTAAGCGTTTTGCTACCAATCCCAGGATTTACGAATGATGTATTTTTAGCATCCATATTTGGTGGCATTATTCTTGGAATAGGCGTAGGACTTATCATACGTTATGGAGGCTCTCTAGATGGCACAGAAATTGTTGCCATTATTCTTGATAAACGTACGGGTTTCTCCGTTGGCGAGATTGTTATGTTTTTTAATATCTTTATTATTGGTAGTGCGGGTTTAGTCTTTAGTTGGGATAAAGCCATGTATTCTTTAGTGGCTTATTTCGTTGCTTATAAATTGATTGATATCACTATCGAAGGATTAGATGAATCAAAAGGGGTAATGATTGTTAGTGATCATCCTCATGAAATCGCCGAAGTGCTGATGGCGCGGCTTGGTCGTGGAGTCACAATTTTACATGGGCAAGGAGCCTATACGGGAGAGCAAAAGCAAGTGCTGTATTCGGTTATTACTCGTTTGGAAATTGCCAAGCTGAAAACAATTATTAAAGAAATTGATGAAAATGCTTTCGTAACTATTAATGAAGTTCATGATGTAATGGGTGGAAAAGTAAAAAAACGAGCAATTCACTAGAATATATGGGTGTGGATGTTGTTTATGTTAGACTTGGCGTAAGCCAAGTCTTTTCTTACGGAATGATAGCATAGATGTTCTTTGGGTGGCGAAAATAAGACTTTATGAATTATCAAGAAACAATGCCGCTGATGCGATATGCAAAGGCGAGAACGCAAATAAATATAAATAGCACCCTGTGCGCCTTTGTGGTTTAATTATGTTCTGATATTCTAAAGTGCGTGGGGCATTTTTCTTATCTAAAAAAATATTATTGAGATAGAAACATAAGAGTTTTCCTTGCAGGTGAATTTTTCTATATTGGCGAAGTACATTCAATCTGTAAGATTAGAAATAGTTAAGGTGGTTGTATGAAAAACTTTGATATTAATGATCTCGACAAAATTGTTAAAACTACAATTGCTGCTGTGGAACAAGGAAAAACCCAAATCTTTGATATTTATGAAGCGGCTCGTAATGAAGTTGAAAATATAAAAAAAGACGTGGAACGGACAAAGCAGGAAACAGTTGCGATCATTTTCACGGTGGATGATTTGGAAAAAAAAGAGCGGCGCTCCAGAATGAAGTTGATGGAGGTTAGCCGTAATTTTAATGTGTACACAGAAGAAGATATTAAGGCTGTGTATGATGAAGCAAGAAATCTGCAAGTGGATTTAGCTGTAGCTCGTGCCCAGGAGCAGAATTTACGTCAGCAGCGAGATGAACTAGAGATTAGATTACGTTCGCTAAAAAATACAGTATCTAAAGCAGAGGGGTTAACAACCCAGGTAGGAGCAGTTCTAGGTTATTTAGGGGATCAAATGGGCAATGTGGTGGTAAAAATTGAGTCACTGCAACAGAATCAGATATTTGGAGCCAAAATTATTAAAGCCCAAGAAGAAGAGCGGCGTAGAGTATCGCGAGAAATTCATGATGGGCCAGCTCAGAGTATGGCGAATATTGTTTTCCGGGCAGAAGTATGTGAACGGTTAATTGATATTGATGTGGTACGGGCTAAAAAGGAAATTGAGGATCTTCGCTCACAAGTGCGCCTCTGTCTGAAGGAAACAAGAAAAATTATTTTTGACTTACGTCCTATGACACTTGATGATTTAGGTCTGGTACCTACAGTAAAACGCTTTTTAGATACAGTGCAAGAACGTAGTGGCATTATTCCTGAAGTTAGGATATTAGGTGAGGAAAGACGCTTAGATTCCTATGTAGAGGTTGGTATTTTTAGAATTTTTCAAGAAGCCATTACGAATGTTGAGAAACATGCTAATGCTAGTAGCATATCCATTGTCATGGAATTTCGTCGAGATGCTTTACTGGCTACAATCGTGGATGATGGTAAGGGTTTTGATACGGCAGATAACGTAGGCAGTGAGAGTTTTGGCCTGCTTGGTATGCGGGAACGAGTAAACCTGTTAAACGGTGAATTAACGATAAAATCGGAAACAGGAATAGGTACGAAGATTATTGTTAAAATAAATTTTCAATAATGAGAGATATATCTAAGAATTTTCAAAGTAGGGATTGAAAATCTATGAGATGTATCTCTTAGAATTATAGTGGATTTATATGGAGAATTGTTATATTATAGCAATCATAGATTGTCTTGATTGTGATTAGATAGAGTAGGCAGCCAATGGCGGTGTCATTGGAGTAGTATTATTATCACAAGGGATGGATGTAATGGATCAACGATTTAAAATTCTTATTGCTGAGGATAGTAAATTAGAGCGCCTAATGCTACGCAATAACCTTGTGTCCTGGGGCTATCAGGTCTATGAAGCTGCGAATGGTAAAGACGCCATTGCAATGTTTGATGAAGTGAATCCAGACTTGGTCATTCTAGATGGTATTATGCCGGAAATGGATGGCTACGCCGTATGTGAATATTTGCAGGAGCATAAAAAAAGGAATAGAACCCCGATTATTCTTATCACTGCTTACGATAATGAGGAAGCAGTGGAACGGGCCTTTGCTGCGGGAGCTGGTGAATATTTAACAAAACCCGTGTATTGGAATGTTTTAAAATATCGCATCAAGAGGATTCTTCAAGCAAGGCAGGCAGAAGTTGCATTAGGAAAAAGCGAAGAAAAACTACAGGGAATTTTAAATAATGCGGTAGTAGGTATTGGCATGGTTGATGCAGGTGGCAATTGCATTTATGCGAATCAAAAGTTAGTAGATATGCTAGGATATTCTTTAGAGGAATTATATACAATTGGCCTAAAGCAGGTGGCCCATTCTGATGAGTGGCCAACAACTTCAGAAAATTTAAGGCAAATGGTTAATAAGGAACGGTTTGAATGTCATATTGAGAGGCGTTATATTCGTAAGGATCAAACGGTTTTTTGGGCTAGATTGTCTGCAACGGTTGTGTATGATGAAGATCATGAGATTGAGTCTCTTATTGGTATTGTAATTGATATTACAGATCGTAAAGCAATGGATGCGCAAATTAGCTTACAGAACCAATATTTATTAGCCCTAAACGAAGTGTCCTTGCAACTTTTGAATCGTTTAGATCTGGATCACGTTCTGGCCATGATTGTTACCCATGCTGTAAATTTGTTTCATAATGCCAGTGGAAGTTTATATCTCTTACAATCCAATGGTTCCCATGTGGAGCTTAAATTTGCTATTGGCCTTGAAGAGAAAGACATAGGAGCTATTCAATATAAGGATGAAGGAATTATTGGTGAGGTATTTCGTACAGGTGAGACTGTTATTATGAACGATTATCAGCAATGGTCAAAACGTATGATCTCTTGTGATACTGAATACAATGGGGTATTTATTTGCATGCCCTTATTTTCTGATAAAAAAGTTGTTGGTGTGATTTACATTTACATCGATGAGCCTGGATGGGTTTGTACAGAGGAACAGAAATTCTTATTGGAGCGCTTTATTGGCTTAGCCTCTATTGCTTATGATAATGCGATTTTATATAAACTAGCCCAAGAAGAGATTGCTGAACGCAAACTAGTAGAAGGAAAACTCAGATACGTAAGTATGCATGACTCCCTAACTGGTCTTTATAATCGTACTTATTTTGAAGATGAACTGCAAAGAATTTCTAATGCTTCTTATGACTCGGTGGGGATCATCGTTTGTGATGTTGATGACCTAAAGGCTGCGAACGATACCTTAGGACATGCTTTCGGCGATGCCTTGATTATTGCTGCCGCAACCGCTTTGAAACAGGCTTGTCGGAAGAGCGATACGGTGGCTCGAATTGGTGGCGATGAATTTGTAGTGTTACTGCCAGAGCCCGATGACCAAATTATTCAAGAAATATGTCAACGAACTGGAGAACAAATACAACGACGCCAAAGAAGTATAGATGGAAAAATCATGCGCCTGTCAATGGGGTGGGCTATACATAATGGCCCAGGGCTAGATATGCAAGAATTATTTAAAGAAGCGGATAAAAACATGTACTGTGATAAAATGCTCAATAAGATAAAGAAGACCTGATTAAGGTGAAGCTTTAACTCCACCTTACTCTTAGTCGCACTTATCTAGGGACCGAGTTGCTCTTAATTCTCACGTATATAAGTGGCAATTGGGCCCGGAGACCCTTAGAGCAACTTGGTCATCGGACAAAATAAGCAAGAAATTGACGTTGTGTCTCATGATTCATTTTAAATGGGGTATAATGATAAAAGATAAGAGTACTTTTTACCTATTATGAGGAGGCGACAGGGTTGCGTTTGAGGCAAACAGATACCCCTTTGCTGGCTGCAATGCAACATTATGTACAAGAGGAAGTAATTCCTTTTCATACTCCGGGGCATAAGCAAGGTAAAGGCATGCACCATACATTGGAAAAATTGGTGGGAAGAGATGCTTTAGCGTTAGATTTAGCATTAATGGAAGAATTAGATGATTTTCATGAACCCCATGGATGTATTAAGGATGCGCAAGACTTAGCGGCGCAATTATACGGTGCCGACCATAGTTTTTTTGTTATCAATGGTACAACAGGTGGGATTTATGCCATGATTCTGGCGGTTGCTGGCCCAGGGGAAAAGATTATTGTGCCTCGTAATGCTCATCGTTCGATTATTGGTGGGATTATTTTAAGCGGAGCGATTCCCGTATTTATGCAACCCGAAGTTGATAATGAGCTAGGGTTGGCTATGGGGGTTACTCCTGAAGTGGTGGAAGCCACAGTACTACAACATTCAGATGCTAAAGGCGTACTCATTATAAATCCCAGCTACTATGGTGTAGCTATGGATCTAAAGAAAATTGTAGATATCGTTCATAAGCGTAATATGGTGGTGCTGGTAGATGAGGCTCATGGGCCACACCTGCGTTTTAGCAATCGCCTGCCGATACAAGCTCTAGATGCTGGGGCTGATATTTGTGCCCAGAGTACTCATAAGATTATTGGCGCATTGACCCAATGTTCGTTAGTGCATTGCCGTGAAGGACGTATACGTGTGCCTCATCTTAAGGCAATGCTGCAATTAACTCAGTCTACCAGCCCGAACTACATTATGTTAGCATCCTTAGATGTGGCTCGCATGCAAATGGCTATAGAAGGGCCAAAGCTCATAGAACGGTCTATTGATTTAGCAAATTGGGTTAGAACAGAAATTAACCAGATTCCCGGCTTATATTGTTTTGGTTCTGAGAAAATTGGGAATCCTGGTATTTTTGACTTAGATCCGACGAAAGTTACGGTTACTGTAAAGGGATTAGGTTTAACCGGACCTGAGGCGGAACGTATCTTACGCCATCAATATAAAATACAGGTTGAACTGTCTGATTTATATAATATTCTGTTCTTGATCACCTTGGGAGATCGAGAACAGGAAGTGAATATGCTAGTGGCAGCTCTCAAGGATATGGCAGAAAAGCATGCTAAAGTTCATGACTTTTCCCTCGTAGAGAGTTGCATAGATGCGCCTTATCCTATAGCGCCCCAAGGGGTGTTGTCACCTCGGGATGCTTTGTTTGGCAATACATGCATGGTGCCTTTTGTTCATTCCGTAGGTATGATTTGTGCAGAGATTATTACTTTTTATCCTCCTGGAATACCATTGTTATGTCCAGGAGAACGTATTACTCAGGAAATTATCGATTATTGTCGGCTGCTTCAGCAAGGTGGTATGCACGTATCTGGACCAGAAGACTATACATTAAAAACAATTAAAGTGGTGGATTGAAATGAATGGAAAATTGATTATTATTGAAGCTGGAGATGGCAGTGGTAAAGCAACGCAAACTGAAAGGTTGTATAACCGACTTGTGCAAGAAAAAAGAAATGTACGCAAAATAACATTTCCCGATTATAAAAGCAACTCGTCAGCCTTAATTAAAATGTATTTAAATGGTGATTTTGGTACCAGCCCAGATTCGGTTAATCCCTATGCTGCTTCTAGTTTTTATGCGGTAGATCGCTATGCGTCTTATAAGCAGGATTGGGGGGATTTTTACATGCAAGGCGGTATTATTATTGCCGACCGTTATACTACGTCGAATATGGTGCATCAGGCTGTAAAAATCAGTGAGAAGAAAGAGAAGGAAAATTTCCTGGATTGGTTATGGGACTTAGAGTTTGTAAAATTTGGCTTGCCAATTCCTGATGGTGTAATTTTTCTGGATATGCCGCCTGTCTATAGCAAAATGCTTAGAAATGAGCGGGCCAAATTATTAGGCCAAGAAATACCTGATATCCACGAACGAGATGAGCAGTATTTAGAGAAATGTTATGCTAATTATTGTGAGATTGCTGATAAATATCATTGGCATAAAATTGAATGCATCCGTCACGAAAGATTGAAGCAAGTAGAAGAGATTCATGAAGAGGTATATCAGTCTGTGCAGAGTATAATAGGTAGTGAATGAAAAAACAGCTTTGTTGAAAAACAAAGCTGTTTTTTGTAATAAGCAGGAATATATGTGGGAAGTGTGCAATGTTAATATTATACATTTTATTTTAAGATAGTAGGGGGCAAAAGAGTATGCTGATTGTTCTACTTGGTCCAAATGGATCGGGAAAAACTACGATTGAGAAAAAATTGGAACAGGGTGGTATGTATAGACTGCGTTCTCATACTACTCGTATTAGAAAGATGGGCGAATCAGAAGATGCTTATTATTTCGTAAAAAAAGAAGATTTCAAAAAAG
Organism: Pelosinus sp.; assembly: GCA_029239675.1. Classification (GTDB taxonomy): domain Bacteria; phylum Bacillota; class Negativicutes; order DSM-13327; family DSM-13327; genus Pelosinus. The sequence goes on from JARBUM010000042.1 coordinate 20,383, forward strand.
TAGATTTAGTGGAAAGCGTGTTATATAAAAATAGCTTTTTTGGTCTTAGTCGTGAAGAAGTCAAAATGGCAGAAACCCGGGATTGTGTAGTTACTCTAGATTGGAATGGGGCGCAGCAGATAAAACATCGAGTTCCTTTTGCAGCGACAGTTTATATTGACTGTCCAATATATCAGTTGGAGAAACGTTTGTCGGAGAGTGATAAGGAAAAGCGCAAAAAGATAATGGATCAGGCATTATTAGATACAAAATGTGCTGATAATTGTGATTATCTTGTGAGAAACTATGATGGGCAATTGGATGAAGCTTGTGCTAAAGTTCTAGAGATATGTCGTGAATCAAAAAAAATTCAGTAACGAAAGAACTGATTGAAAGCATAAAGGTAGAAACTATTATTAGGATAGCTTCTACCTTTTAGCTATAAAAAAATAAATACGGAGCATTAGATGCAATTAATAATGAATTAAGGGAAAAGCTAATGTTGATAATATAGTAAATTGAATGGCAGGATTGGAGGTATTATGGATCGTTCAAATTCTTTAGGCGAAGAAAAAATTTCAAAATTACTATGGAAATTTTCCTTGCCAGCCATTACAGGAATGGTAGTAAATGCTTTCTATAATGTTATTGATAGTATATTTGTAGGACGTGGTGTAGGTGAGATTGGTCTTGCAGCAGTTACGATAGCCTTTCCGGTCATGATCGTTCTTATGGGCCTAGGGATGTTAGTGGGGGTAGGGGCTGCTTCAGTCATTTCCTTGCGGATTGGTGAGAGG
>JARBUM010000154.1 GCA_029239675.1 Pelosinus sp.
TTAATCTTAAATATTTTTGAACCAAATATAGATTGTAAGGCATCCCCAAATAAGTGGGAAACTCCCCCTAGAAATACATAGGGTGCAGCACCTTTTATACATAAAAAAGGAAGAGCTAAGACTGCGCACCCTAACAAGGTATGGCAGAATCCTCTATGACTCATAAGACCTACAAAGATATTTAGCCTGCCAACAATCGATCTGCGATGATCTATATCTGGTAATATACTGCCAATCATTATAAATAAAATATCCATTGGCTGTGTTGTAAATTCCATGCTAAAAAAAAGACCAATAATAATATGTATCGCCCAATTGAAAATAATCACCTATTTCATTGTGTAGTATGACTTATGCTGCATCGTTTAGTGCATTTCCTAAAAGCATTACGAACATCAGTTTGTATTTTCATAGTAAAGCAAACATTCGTTCTTGTAAAGACTATTTCAGAACTTTTAGATGAAACTCTTGGAAAAACAGCTTAGAACTTATCTTTACCTAATGGATTTGTAAAATAAGTGCCTATCCCAACGGATAGGCACTTATTTATTCTTTATTCTCTTTGAACATGCCCGTTACAAAAAAAGTCCCTCTTGTTTTTGCTAACAGCTGATTTTCTTTATCAACAATCTCACTTTCTGCCACCATCGTACTTTTACCGTTGTGAATTACTTTTCCCACAGCCTTTATGATAGATTGGGGTACTGCACCTTTAATAAAGTTTATATTCATTTCAAGGGTCACTACTTTTTTACCAGTAGTAGCACATGCAATTCCCATAGCACTATCAGCCAAAGAAGCCAAGGCTCCTCCATGGGCGATATTGTACAGGTTTGTATGTTTACCAGCTACTACAGGCATAGAAAGCTCTGCTGTACCTTCTTCTAAATGCTCAATTGAAATATCTAATAAATTAATATATGGATTTTCATCATAAATAGTAACTAGATTTTCTTTGAACCATTCTGCATTTTTTTCCATACCTACTACTCCTAACATTACTCATATTTCTATTATAATTTGGCAAAATTTATTGCTTCATCCGCAGTTTATCGAGAAATATGTAATTTTCTTATTTATTATAGAATTTCTCCACAAACGTATAACTTCCTTCTTTTACAGATTGCTCTCATGTGAGGAACTTACTCTAAAAGATTGAACGAACCACCCAATAGCACCTAAGGCAAAGGGATATAATCCAATCCAACCCGTAAAGCAATAGATTCCCATACACATAGCAAGTGCCAATACTGCAAAATATCGATTCCATCCCTTAGATGGCAATAATTTCACAGCTGCTGCCATACCGATAATATACAAGGAAATAAATATAGTACCAGGAAATTGAATTAAGACTCCTATGTCAATATGAAACCAGAAGCTTACCAATAATACCACCATAAAAACTGGCAATAAGACAAGTAATACACGATGCGGGGTATGAAATTGTTCATGCAAAGAACTAAAGTATTCCGGAAAATCTCCTTGACGGGCCTGGGCATATACAAGACGAGAAAAACCAGCCACATAGGTATGAATCGTGCCATAACAGGTCAAGAATCCTAATATCCCAGTAACAGCACCAGCCCATTGCCCCCATCCCCTACCAATCATACCAGCTAAAGCTGTAGAGTTGGCTGGCCCCATATATGCCCCAGTACCTATCGTAACGAACACAACCGAAAGATACATGATATTAATAATAACAATGGATATCACCAAACTTAATGGAATATCCCGGATGGGATTTTCAAATTCCTCTGCCAAATGAACAATCATCTCCCAGCCAACGAAAGCCCAAAATAACATTGCCATTGATACACCTATGGGCTCTATACCATTGGGCGCAAAGGGAAAAAAAGCGTTTTCCTCAACATAAGGCAAAGCTGAAAATACCGCCGCCAACAGTACTGCAGCCACACTACCAATGACTGCTATTTGTATCTTTCCAGATAATTGAATACCTCGATAGTTAAATATCACCGCCATAATTAACATGGCTGCCGCGACAATCACAACTTGATAAGAATTAAGCGAAAATAGAGCACTAAGATAATTGGCTCCTATCAAAGCGCAAATTGGTCCTCCGATAGGTACTGTTCCCAAAAATAATGTCCCTGTTACCGCTCCCACTTTGTCTCCAAAAGCTCTTCTAGCATATGCGGCAATGCCACCTGCATCAGGCTGCTCTGAGGCTAAGCGCCCAAGGGTAAGAGCTAACGGTATGGATAATAACCCCATCAATACCCAACTAACCATTGCTGCCGGACCAGCCAACTGAGCCGTCGCCACTGGTAAGATCAATACACCTGATCCTAATACTGCTCCAATGGTAAGTGCTGACCCCTGTGTCCAAGATATAGATGCCTTAAAATTTCCTTTTGGGCCACTCATATCTATCATGCCTCCTATCATTTAATACATTCAATCTTCACGATTTAAAAATTTACAATTTCGTAGACATTGCCTATAAAGTATCTTATCATGGTATGTATACATTAGTACAATTGATAGTTTAGATACAATTCATCAAAAAAATAGATAGGAGAATTTACGATTATGGAATTTCGGCAGCTACAAGCCTTCTGTTCAGTTGCTAATACCTTAAGCTTTACCCGTGCTGCTAATATACTAGGCTATGCTCAGTCTAGCATTACTACCCAAATACAACAATTAGAGCAAGAACTGAATGCTAGGCTATTTGAACGATTAGGAAAATCCGTCGTTTTAACCAACGAAGGAGAATGTTTCTTAATGTATGCAAAACAAATTTTGCATCTTTCTATGGCAGCTAAGGAGGCCATTACCAGTTCAGCTACCCCAAAAGGTTCTATTACAATTGGTGCACCAGAATCTTTATGTGTTCACCGCTTACCTTTATTATTACAAGAATATCGCAAACGCTACCCCCAGGTAAAAATAGCACTTAAAACTGGCACTTGTAGTGATTTTGCTTATTGGCTGCGGACTCATACTATTGATATTGCTTTCTTTTTGCAGCAGGAAAGCCATCATCCTGAATTAATCATCCATACTCTTTTTCGTGACCCAATGGTTATCGCCGCGTGTGCTGATCATCCTCTCATAAAAAAAGGTACCATAAATCCATCTGACCTGCATGGTGAAACTTTAATTCTAAGTGAAAACGGCTGTAGCTATCGGGTAGTATTAGAACGCATTTTATCTGCTGCCGGTGCGTATCCGGCTTCTATACTAGAATTTAGCAGCGTAAGCGCCATGAAACAATGTGCTATCAGCGGTCTTGGAATTACATTATTACCAATGATTGCAGTATCCACAGAAATCACATCTGGCCAATTAGTAAACTTAAATTGGATTGGACCTGACTTTAATATTTACGCACAGGTTGGCTATCATAAAGACAAATGGCTATCACCAGCCCTTTCTGCCTTTTTTAGTCTAACAACTGAAATACTTAATCATAAAACTAAAACCCTCGCATAATCTGCGAGGGTTTTAGTTTTATGATACTTTTTGAATAAGAACTCTATTTACACGCATAAAATCAGCTTCTGTAATAATAAATTCGTATCCTTCATAAGAAATTTTTCGGTTCACCTCTAGTGGCAATTCAGTTCTTGCACAAATCCAGCCACCAAGAGTATCTACATCTTCCGATGGAAGCTGCAACTCAAAAAAGTCATTAAATTCTTCTATCAATATACGCCCATCTACTATATGGGCATTTTTATCTTGTATTTCAATTAGGGGACGTTCATCATCAAACTCATCTTGCATTTCCCCTACGATTTCTTCCAGAATATCTTTTACAGTGACGAGACCAGCAGTGCCACCATACTCATCTATAGCAATTGCTATCTGTGCTTTATTTTTTTGCATAAGCCTTAAAACAGAACTGATTTGCATTGATTCAGGTACAGCAAGAACATTTCTTGTAATCGTTTGGAGATCAGATTTTTTAGCTAATGCAAGTGGCGAAAGCAAGTCTTTTATATGAATAAATCCAATAATATTATCTTTGTCTGAATCACAAACTGGATAACGTGTTTTCTCTTCACGTATTGCGACTTCTAAATTTTCCTCATAAGATTTTTTAATGTCTAAACATATCATATCCGTACGCGGAATCATTACTTCACGAGCATGCCTTTCCGCGAAGTCGAATATATTATCCATTAACGTTAATTCTGTCTGATTTATAAAACCTTGCCTATGGCTTTCTTCCATAAGAATACGGATCTCTTCCTCCGTGTGAGCGGATTCACTATCTGTTGCAGGCTCAACTCCCAAGAGCTTCAGAAATTGATTCGCTGTTCCATTCATAAACCAAATAAAAGGATACATAACCTTATAAAACACAATAAGAAAAGGAGCAGTCCAAATGGTAATTTGCTCTGATTTTTGGATTGCCATTGACTTCGGCGCTAACTCTCCCAAGATAATATGCAAAGAAGTAATCACAGAAAAGGCAATCACAAACGAAATAGTTTCAATAATTTCGTAAGAAAAGCTAAATGCTAAGAGCAGTGGCGCAATGATACTAGCAACTGCCGGCTCTCCTACCCAACCTAATCCAAGAGATGCTAGAGTAATCCCTAGCTGGCATGCCGACAAATAAGCATCCAAGTTTTTGGTTAAACGCTGTGCAAATTTTGCTCTTAAATTTCCTTCTAAGACCAAAGTTTCTAACCGAGTACTCCTAACCTTAACCATAGCAAATTCAGCAGCAACAAAGAATCCATTTAGCATAACCAAAACTAAAACTAAAATCGTATTAAACAGTATCGACGCAGGGTCCAATAAATATCCCTATTATCCCTCATCCATTAGGGAAATAGGACACCTCCTCTATTTTATATATTGTAATATTATACCACAATTATTAAATTATTTAAAATAAACCTATTCTCTATTTCATTGATAATACTCTCAATCAGCTTATTACATCACATTTGCTTCATTTTTTCCATTTTTCTCCTCTTGTTGACTATTTCTCAATTTTTAAGTTCACCTCTAATAAAGCAAAAAAACCTCGCATGAACTGCGAAGTTTCAATTTACGTGGTGCCGAGGACCGGAATCGAACCGGTACGGAGATTTCTCTCCGACGGATTTTAAGTCCGTTGCGTCTGCCAGTTCCGCCA
>JARBUM010000155.1 GCA_029239675.1 Pelosinus sp.
GCAAAATTTGAGTGAGTTTCCGTTGGAAAAAGTAGAAGTATCCTTCCCTTGGAATCGCATGTTTGAAGTAGATGTGAAAGCGCAGTAATGCTGTAGAATCCATGAATTGAAAAAACACAATGAAAAGTACCCTGCAAAGTAGACACTAAAAAAGTCTACCCTGTAGGGTACTTTTATTGTATTAAAAGTGTAAACCATTTTTTATTAAAATACTACCGCAACTTGGCCAGAAAGTATTTGTGACACCGGTAAGAGGCAATTTTCACATTTTTGCTAAAGAAACAGGTCAGTGGTCTGCTTACTAGAGCGGGATTTATGACCAGCGATCGGGAAAGTCACTAAAAAGTCCATCAATATGGTTGGCACAGCTAAAATCAAATTCTTCTTGGGTATTAATTGTATAACTGTTAACGCCGATACCTGCTTCATGGGCTGCTTCGATCCAATTTTCTTCGAGGTAGTGCCAATGTGGATGCAGATAATCGGCGTTTGTTTGTTGATTTGTTGAATTAGGCTGAGAACATCAACTGGACGGTCAAAGAATAAGACTCCAGTTTTAAATTGTTGATCTACTTGTTTTATTTTTACTAAAGATGGATGATAAAAGGAAGAGATGATAATGCGATTGTAAAGATCAAAATCCCGAGGAGTATTCTTATTGGTTTTCATAATGTTAATAAGTTGTTCTTCTATACCTTTGTAAATAACGGGACCATTTTTGATTTCAATAATTAACAGCAGAGGGGTAGTAACATACCAAGCGAAAAATTCTTGAAAAGTAAGAATGGCTTCGTTGGCAAAGGAAGGAGCAAACCAAGAGCCAAAGTCGAATGCCTTGAGCTGCGCTAGCGTTAAATCTTTAATCCAGCCGGAACCATTGCTGGTACGATCAATAGTATGGTCGTGACAAATGACCAATTGATGGTCTTTCGTTGCCTGCACATCCAGTTCAATACCGTCTGTTTTACAGATGATAGCCTGGCGAAAAGCCGACATAGTGTTTTCAGGGGCATAACCCCGGGCACCACGGTGAGCATAAATCAACATAGTGAGCCTCCTCCTATTATGATAAAGTTAATTTAATGTTTATCATCAATATCCTTGTTTTTAAGCGAACAAATGATTTATGGAGTATTGATTATGTATTACTGTAGTCCTCTTTTCTAATCTAAGATTAGGAAGGAGGACTACTTTTTCACATTCTTTATCTATTTACAAATAGTGGGGTAATTTTATTAAAGTATGAAAACTTAATTTAAACTTAATATAAGTTGTCTTGTATGTAATAGCTGGTCTCTATAAAATAAAATGCAACAAGATATAAAGCACAACGGAGGTATACCATGGAAAGAACTGATAGTTGATGTTTTCCTTCGTTAATAGTTCATCGTTATGTAAGTGGCTGGGCTTGTTTATGCTTTCAATCACTCAATTGGATTGGGAAAATGTATGACAGGTTAAAAGGAAGAGTCTTGCAAGTAAAGATGTTGTTACTGCAAAGGAGATAGTTCATTGTTAAAATTAGTTTTTAAATTTGCAATGGTCGGATTATGTGGGGTTGGGGTTAATATGATGGTGTTTATGGGCCTGACGGCTCTAGGTGCAAATTATTTACTCGCAGCAGCATGTTCCTTTGCGGTAGCTGTTACAAATAATTTTATTTGGAATGTGTTATGGACTTTTAAAGGGCGAGCAGGAGATAAAAGTATTCAGAAAAAATATGTAAGTTTTTTTGTCATTAGCTCAGTGAATCTTGGGGTCAATCTGACCATTCTACAATTGCTAGTAGGGTATGTAAAAGTTGGTGAAACATTGGCACAGCTGATAGCAATCGCTATGGTAAGTGGTTTGAATTTTATCTTAAACTACTCTATTACTTTTAGTCAGAAGCGTGGTAACCAAGGAAAGGAGAACCAAGTGGCCTATGAAACTGATTGTAATACCAACCTATAATGAATGTGGCAATTTGGCAGAACTTCTGTCGTTAATCTATACAGAAGTTGAGGGTATTCATGTACTCATTGTGGATGATAATTCTCCAGATGGTACAGGAAGTTTAGTAAAAGAACTGATGCAGTATCAGTATAAGGAAAGACTATTTTTAATTGAACGGAGTGGTAAGCTAGGACTTGGTACAGCGTATATTACTGGTTTTAAATGGGCATTAGCAAGGGAATATAGCCATATCTTTGAAATGGATGCTGACTTTTCCCATAATCCTAAATATTTGAGATCCTTTATTGAGGCGTCCCAGAGTTATGATGTAGTTCTTGGCAGCCGGTATATTGCTGGTGGCGGCGTTACAAATTGGAATTTGACCAGGCGAATCATTAGTCGTGGTGGTAGTCTATACTCTCGCTTTATTTTAGGGTTGCCTTTTCGAGATCTAACCGGTGGATATAAATGTTTCCGTCGGGAAGTATTAGAACAGATTGATTTGGATGATGTAAAATCCAACGGATATTCATTTCAAATAGAACTTACGTATCGCGCCTTTCTTAAGAATTTTAGAATCCAGGAAGTACCTATTGTTTTTGAAGAAAGGGCGGCGGGAAACTCGAAAATGTCCCGCAAAATTTTTATGGAAGCAATATGGATGGTATGGAAATTAAGAGCTGATAAACATCGGCTACAGTCTACAGGTTTTAAAACTGAGAGCTCTTCAGGAACTTCTTTTGTTCGACCTTAGTCTACTTTCTTAAAGGAGCCTATAATGAATACTATTTCACCTCGGCTAGCTGTAATGCTGATTATCTTAATAAGTTCTTTATTACGAGTGATTTTGGATGCAACCATAGGATTAGGTGTGGATGAGTCCTATGTTGTTTCCATAGCGCGAATGTTTAGTCTTAGTTATTTTGATCACCCCCCTTTACATCTCTGGATTATTTGGTTAACTACCCATTTGACGAATACTGAAATAGGAATAGTGCTGCGGTTTCCTTTTATTCTACTCTTTGCGGCTACGACTTGGATGATGTATCGCCTTGGCACCAGACTTTTCAGCGAATGGGCTGGTGTGTATGCAGCTTTGCTATTAAATGTGTCAGCAGTTTTTAGTCTGAGTACTGGCAGTTGGATACTGCCTGATGGACCATTAATGTTTTTTATGATGGCTGCCACTTTAGTGTTGGAACAATTGTTTTTTCCGCCTATAGTGAAACCCTCTTGGGAGTTGTGGGCAGCTGCGGGCCTTTTAATTGGCCTCGGAATGCTGGCCAAATATCATGCGGTTTTCTTGGCTGTTGGTAGTTTTATATTTATGATTACAAGCAAAGAGCGACGTAGAATGTTGCTTACCCTTAGGCCGTACGCTGCGCTTGTAATTGCCTGTATTGTATTTTTACCGGTGGTGGTTTGGAACCAGGAGCATAATTGGATCTCTTTTTTGTTTCAAGGTGCAAGAGGAACTGCAAAAGGATTTTTCCCGTTAAAAATGCTGAGTAATATTGCTGGGCAGGCGGCATGGGTATTGCCATGGATTTGGGGACCTTTAGTGTGGTTTTTTTTGAAAGGTTTTCTAGGTGGTCCTGGACACCCCAAATGGCAGCCTCTTCAGGATAGAAAATGGTTTTTATGCTGTTTGGCCGCTGGACCGATTGTCTTATTTACCATTGCTACGTTGTGGGGCGCGCAGGGACTTTTTCATTGGCAGGCACCCGGATATCTTTTGGCTTTGCCTTTACTGGGGCATGCTACTGCTGAGTGGCTGACAAAAGGTTGTATAATGGCCCGTTGGTGGCTTAAGGCTTCAGTGATAGCTTTTGTGGCTATTATTATAATCTTAGGTAGTCATACGGCAACTGGATGGATAAAAACGGTGCAGCCAACATGGTTTGCTCAGGGTGATCCCACCGTAGAGGCTCTAGATTGGAGAGATTTATCGGTTTATCTTGATGAAAAAGGATTGCTTCATTCCCAGGCTAAATTTGTTGTTGCTCCTCATTGGATTGATGCCGGAAAAATTGATTATGTTTTAGGTGGGGAAATACCTGTATTGTGTTTGAGTAATGAGCCTCATCATTTTGCTTTTATGCATAATCCGGCTGAATTTAAAGGCGCGGATGCTCTTATTATCGGGCGGAAAGATAAAATGGCAGATGGATTAGATAGATATCGGCCATACTTTATAACTATTGATGTAGTTGGAACTGTGCCAATAAAACGGGCGGGAATTTCAGAATTTGATGTGGTTGTATTCTATGCTAGAGGATTCAATGGAACCATTTTGCTACCCTATGGACAGGAGGATATGGATGAGAACCTTGTTGACACTCTTGAAAAATAAGGATAGTTTTAGCAAGACATTGGCAATGGCATTATTTATAGGTGTAATGACGATATTGTTAGTGTTAAATGTGCAAAAGTCTAATGATTCCGCTCTATTATCAGTAGGAACTTTTTTGGGGGGGATTGGTAATGACCTGTTTCTTATCATCTCTAATCTCATTATTATTGTTTGGGCTTGGCGTAAAAGGCTGAAAAGTGTAATAAAGCTGACGTTATTTTTAGATTTTTTAGTTTGGATTTCTGTACAAGGGATTAAGCTTCTTAAGATTGAGCCATGGTATCTTAGACCCAATGGTGGAACCGGAGGATTTCCTAGTGGTCATGCTACTCATGCTTTTGGAATGGCCTTTTTACTTTCGCTTTTCTTTCCCCGTTTTTCTTGGCTGTGGTATGTTTGTGCAGTGATTATATCCTGGTCTAGGGTGGAGACAGCTTGGCATAATGGTTTCCAGGTAGCTGCTGGCGTTATACTCGGTGTAGGCCTTGCTTGGGTGCTTATTGCTAAATGGCTTACACATCCTGATGCAGCTATCATTAAGCCTAAACCGATTGAACAAGAACAGAAGGCCGAGGTACGGCATTCATATGTTGCGGAGTAATGCTGCTTGTTTATATTTAGGTACATCTTTTTCTTGACGTTCTTCTAAATATATTGGATTTATTATTTAAAAATGTTAAAAAATAGGAGGTAAAAGAAATTTTAAGGAGAAGTAAATAATTAAATGATTCTAAGAATCCTGTTCCTATGTTGCTGTCTACGCTTCGCAGTGTACATCGCCATACCTCGCGCAAGGCTCAGTACATGGGACTGGTTCCGGTGCCATGAAGATTATTTCAAATCGTTTGTATTTCATCGACTTTTCATGGTGCAACTCTTACAAAATCATATGTAGAATGGTATATATATTTAGGAGGTATCACTATGAATCATCAAGCAATACTTTCCGACAATAGAATAGTAGGTACAGGATGGTTACCGCCATTACCTGATTTGCGTGATTATACAGAGGTTCATCCTAAGATTGAGAAAGTCATGCAAAAGTTGGGGATATCTGATAACGTTCCGTTACCGACCAAGGCGGATCTACGGCAATGGTGTTCCGAAATTCAAGACCAAGGTACACTGGGGGCGTGCACTGCGCATGCGGCTGCAGGTATAATCGAATATTTTGAGAATAGATCTTTTTCCAATCACATTAAAGCCTCACGTCTTTTTATTTATAAAAATTCGCGA
>JARBUM010000043.1 GCA_029239675.1 Pelosinus sp.
CAGGTGGAGTTTTAACTCCACCTGAATCAAGTCTTCTTTATTTACCACTTATTTTTTTGCCAACTTCATCTGTAATATCCTGTCCACCGTAAACAACATTACCTTGATCCATTACCACTGATAAACCTTTAGCATCCGCTACAGCTTTGATAGCAGCATCTACTTTCTCAAATACTGGGGCAATCAACTGTTGTTCTTTTAGGCTCAAGCGTTGTTGGATTTGTGCATAATAATCTTGCTTTTCTTTATCATTCATAGAAGCTGATTTTGCTTCAAAATCTTTTTTAGCTTGCTCAACTTCAGCCTGCATATCCTGTTGCGCTTTCGCCATATCAGGATGCTGCGCTACTAACATTTGATGATTGACAACACCAATTTTAGAAGAGCTCTTGGCATCTGCCGCATAGGATGTACTGCTTTGTGATAGAGCCAATCCAACTATACCTAACACAAACATTATTGCTATTGTTAGGGATACAATCTTAACTTGTTTCTTTTGTAATTTCAGCATAAAAAACCTTCTCTCTGCCTATTGGCATCAAATTTTACCTCTTCATTATAACAGGGTATATCCACATATTCAAGGCATTGCTTCCAAAAGATTCTCCTACGATTTTACAAATTCCCAACTAATCGTAGCCAATGATCTTCTTTTGTAATGATATATTCGGCACTTAAGAAATCATGGAGTTTGTATCTAATACCAAACTCATTATAACCATTCTTTGGAGTTCGTTCCAATCGCATACTCCAGCTATGGCTAAGCTCTTGATTTAGCCATAATATATTTTGCGAACTAGATATATTATATTTTAGCCCAGCTGTGGTGCTAGAGCCAATCTTATGCCCCCACCCAGGCACAAATTCCCATGAAACTGCACTTGGAATAAAATTCAATTCCACAAATACTTCATCGCGGTTACTGATAATTTTCCCAGCATGTAATCTGGCAGAAGTGTTGTCTTCACTGTGTCCCATATCCAAATAGGCTTCCAAGGATATTTTATATTTATCTGTTTCCACCTTTAGAGCAATTTCTGTGTCTGCTCCCACATTGAGCACAGGGATCGTTGTAATTCCATATTTTTTCGTCAAAGGCTGTTCCATTATCATCTTGTCGATAAAATAATCTCGGTGCCTTTCTACAAAGGCTACAGGCAGACCAATAAGAATCTTACTAGTCTCATTCATCGTCGGTCGTACTGCTGCCAGCACAATATTCGGAATGGTATTGGAACGAAGTGATACATGTACATCCTGTACCGTAGTTCCTAATGGCGATAAGGAGAGTCTTACTAGAGTACGCCCCCCTGGAACCACATCCATATTGGCCCGAAATTCAGGCAACTGTTCCGCCAACAATTCTCGTGTTGCTACTTTTGATAGCCCTCCAGCCCAATCTACAGAATCAATAGGTAATCCTATTAACACATCATTTATTTTGTCTTCTACATTTCCCATGTCCTTTTTTATAAGGTTCACAATTTCTGGAGAAAGAGTACCAAAATCATATTCTATGGCTACTTCATGTACCACATCTCCCCAAGGAGCTATATCTATGGTAATAGCAGTGTTGGCTCCGGGACTAAGATTGACAGACTGGACTGAATAGCCTACCAATACCCGATCAAATATTTCCTTGATCAGCTTTTCATAGGAAGCTTGATTGTCTCGTACTGCATTTACCTTACGCCCTGCAAGCATCTGCTCACCTACTGTTCCCACACTGGCTGTCATACGCTTAGCAATCTTAGAGGGCGGCATCTGACTAGAAACAATCGTAACATGTACTTTTTCAACTACTTCATCGGAAGCATGAGCCACTCCTGACAGCAATATAAAACAGAGAAATACACTTGTAAAAATAATGGGGAAACGACTTAGAGGAATAACAATGCACCTCCTAAGAAAAACTCTAATACATCTTTTCTAGACACAGAGGACACAGAGAAAAAATATAGCGATTAGCAAGATATAAGTAAATTCTACCATATTATAGATATCAGAGTCAGGTCAATGACCTGACTCTGATAAGCTTTTTAAAATTAGAATTGTCCGCCAAAGCTAAAGTGGGTTCTAGCACCTTGGCCACCTTTTGCATAATCAAGACGAATTGGACCAATAGGTGTAGAAACACGAATCCCCACACCTACACTAGCCTCTAAATCGCTTAGGTTATAGCCTTTGCCTGACCACGCTTTGCCAATATCAGTAAAGGCTACACCCTCTACTTTATTAGCAATTGGGAAGCGATATTCTGCAGTGGCTGCCAACATTTTGTTACCTTTAAATTGATCATCACGGTAACCACGTAGAGTATCAGAGCCACCTACTTCAAAACGCCCACTTTCTGGCATTTTACCATCAGCATAACCAACTGTTCCTCGCAGGGCTACCACTTGTGCATGACCAACTTTCAAATAGTTACGGGTCTCGGCAGTATATTTATTATAGTCAAAATCACCGCCTAAGGCTTTTCCCGCAAATTCTGCTGTCAGAGCAATACGATTGCCTTCTGTAGGACTAAATACATTATCTCGGGAATCATATACACGCATTAAGCTAATACTATTCGTTTTACCAAAGTTATCTTTCAAATAGGTTGGGTCTTCGTTATATTTTTCTCCAGATATCCATTCTACATAGGTGTCTGTACGTTGTTTTAAGCTAATATAATTTTGTACATATTCTCCTTGAGGACGGCCTAGAGTAATATCCCAGCCTTTACGTTTTTTATCATATTCAGCCTTCTCATGTCCATCATCGTCATAATCAGTATATTCATTGGTCATGTCATAAAAACTAAAACCAAGGGAAGTTTGCTTGCTATCAAGCCATGGGCGAGTGTAGCTCACCTCATAGTTTTTATTGCTGGCATTACCGCCAAATTCCCAATGGAGCTTTACTTTGTCTCCCGTACCACGGAAGTTATCATCACCAAGTTCAATAATACCAATCATGCCGTCATTTTTGCTATAGCCGCCCCCAATGGAGAATCGGCCTGTCTTTTGTTCCACAACTGTGGTTTCAAGAACGATGGCATTAGGTTCTTTCCCAGGGTTCAGCTTCATGTTTACATCTTCAAAATAGCCAAGGTTGTACACTTTTTGCATACTACGCTTTGCATCTTTTACATTAAAAGGTTGATTAGGCTTTAACTTCATCTCACGAGTAATAACATTGGTCTTGGTTTTTTCATTGCCTTTTACTTCGATACCTTCTAATAAGCCTTCATTGATGGCAATTGTCAACACACCGCCATCTCCCATTGCAACATCGCTTACCTTGGTCAGAATATATCCTTGATCATGGTAATACCCTTCAATGGCTCTCACATTCTCATTTAGAGCCTTAGAATTTAAAATACTGCCTTTTTTAACTGTTAGCATACTATTTAACTTGTCCGTTGGCACCTTCGTATTGCCTTTAATAATAATATCCTGCAATACGGGGTTTTCCATTACCGTATAGACTACCTGGACCCCTTCAGGAACTTCATTGAAGTTGGAAACTACATCAAAAAAAGTACCCAATTCATAAATAGCCTGCATATCTTGTTTTACTTTATCAGCTGTTAATGCTTCACCGGGCTTCATTTTTACTACGCCCATGATTGTCTCTTGCGCTACTGTATTATTGCCAGTTACAGCAATAGAAGTTACTATTTTACCTGTAGGATCGGCAGCATAAGCAGGAGCTAAAATAGAAAACACAAGACTGAGACTAACGATAGCAGCAAGCAGTATATGCCTATAGTTTGTTTGAATTTTCATGCATTACCTCCTTTTTGTCTTACTGGCCGCGTAATGTTTTTCCGGCGGCCCGCACCAATTTTTGCATCTCATCAGGTGATAAAGTTGGTTCTACCTGCTGAGAAGATTCAGCCTTTTTTTTCTGGCTAGTCACACTGGAAGCAGCAGCAGTTTGTACTGACGGAGTAACCTCATTTAAGATGAGTGCCTTTTCTTCCTGCTTTACAGAAACAGGAGTCATTTGTCCACCATTACTGCTACTTTGTATCTTAGATTCCATTGGTATAGTAACACTTTTTACCAAGGGAACAGGTACAACACCGTCTGGCTTAGCTGTCCACCAATACACGCCACCCAAACCAACTGCCATAAGAACAGCGCAGGTCAAAGCGATTCCATGACGAACAGCTGTATATTTGTGGCGCCAATGCTTTGAACGGCTGACTTCCTTTACATGCTGAAGTTCAGCCTGGGCTAGCATTAAGTCAAGCTCACCACGAATATCTCGCTCTTTGTCAAAAGCTTCTTCTGCTTTTGTCAGCCATTTTTTTGCGGAAGACAAATGCTGATAAATATTTTCTTTAAAATGAGCCATATGCAACACCCCTATTATAAACAATATATACAATCCTGAAAAGAGGCCAGATTATGGTCATTGATTATAAGGGAAAACAGGTTGTTTTAAGTGATTAGCTGTACTTTGAACAACATTCCACCTTATATGTGCCTTTTTCCTCTTTTTTTTGTACTTACCAATGCTGCATGAATTTAGACAGCATGCCCCGGACACGCCGGATGCCTTGTTTTTGCAATTTATAAATATGAGATATGCTCAGATCTAAACTCTCCGCCAACTGCTTTGGCTCATAATCCTCGAGAAACACACCGCTTAATACTGCTTGTTCCTTAACAGGCAAACGATCCATCGCATTTTTAATCTGCTCAACTAGATAATTATGTTCTGCCTGACTGGAAACGCCAGCTTTCCCATCTACTAAGATATCACCTAAGGTAATGTCTTCTCCAGCAGTTAAGGGGCTATCCATATAGGACACACCAAACTTACCTTCTTTCTCCATATAGTTGAGCATACGGCCTCGTATGCGTTGGGAAGCATATAGACTAAAAGCGACTCCCCTTTGATGATCATATTTTTCTACTGCCTCAATAAGGCCCACCGTTCCCTCTTGAATCATATCCATTATGGTGGCTTCATCAAGACGCCAACCAGTTGCGATTTTAAATACTAAAGGTTGATAGTGTTCAATGATCTTACTGCGGCAGTCTAAATCTCCATCATCTTTATACTGATGCCACAAGATTTCTTCTTCTTCTCGTGAGAGCATGTGTATTTTTTTAAGTTCTTTTACATATTGATTTAACATCATGTCAATCATCCTCTTCTAAAACCTATACCTAGCCTCTGCTCCTAGCCACGTGCGGTCTTCGTCATCAATAGAACCTGTTAAACTAATATTTCGGTTTAAACTATACCGAAAGGCTATTTCACTTTTATTATGATCAACACCCATCGTATAGCTAACTAAAAACTTATCCGTTAAATATTTACTCATTTCCAAATTGTATACTTCTCGATTAATTGTCGAGCTTTCTTCTTTATTGTTATAACTTTTTTTGACAATATTGGACGTAGTATCTCGGACAAAGCGGAATTCATCCAAGCCTAGAGCATTACGGAGATTACCTTCTATTTCACTGATAAACCGCATTTGCAAACCAGCATCGAGAGCACCCACTAGTTCATCCCGCCCTAAACCAGAATTCCCATCACTTTGTTTGTCAAAATAGCGACTACGCAGCGTTAATAGGGATAATATTTCCTGCTGGTTCATTGCTGGTTCTGATGTTAATTTAAATTCTATCGATCCCATTGGTCCATCGGCATTTAAATTAACTACTGTTTGTTGGAGCCTAGTCTGGGCTCTTAGTTTTATCGTAGGCTCAAAAGAGGAAAACTGCCTAAATTCTACACTACCTTCTTCTACTTTAAATTGGGTTCGAAGATAACTTACCGTACCGCGAATAGCAACAATACGTCCCGAAATATCAGGCTCCATGATACTACCGCCCACCTTCACCCTGCCAACAGCTAGAATATCATATAGATAGGGATTGTAAAAACGTACTTTCTTACCAACTTGTATATCTACATCCAGATCAACATCTATATCCGATGGCTCCATGTCAGGAATGGTTGGAATATCAATGATATTATCCTCAAATAATAACTTCCCTGCTAATTTAGGCTTAGCACCATTTTGCGTAAGTGTAAAATTACCATTAACAGCTCCAGAAAAATATTTACTGCGAATCATCGGTTTATCTAATACTAAGGATACATTGTAATCGGCCAAACCTAGCCCTTGCAACTTAGCAGTACCTGTTGCCCGATATAAACCTGTTCCCATATGACCTTCAAATTGCTTTACATTAATTGTATCACCTTCAAAGGCAATATCAACCCCCACTTTTTGGATGGGGTCCTTTAATGCTGTTAATTTCAGCGTACCATTGTTAACAGTAAGATTACCTTTAAGCATTGGCTGATTCAAGGTTCCCGTTACTATAATCTCACCTTGTGTTGCTCCTTCTGCCCATGCTACTTGTTTCGTCACTAGAGGTAAGATACTTAAATTCGCTTGATCTAATCTTACATTGAGATTCATTTCCTCAGCAGAATTTGCCTGTTGTCTCCCTTCAGAGCTAAGAGCTGCTACCGGGATCACACCATAAGCACTCGCTTGATAGGGTCCTTTTTTCAGTAAAACTTGATTGACATTAATAACATTTTTATCCAATATCAGTAAACCATATAAAGAGTCAAAGGTTGTATTTCCAATTCCTCCATTAACAAGTTCTAAAGATAGAGCGGTATGAGGATTGTCAGACATTCCTGAAACCTGGGCAGCAAAATCAAGCTTACCTGTAGGATTAATGGAAGTGTTAAAGAAGGCTGATACTAAACCAGCATCAATACCCCTGCCACCTACTTCCAAATTAATCGGTCCATTGACATTTAAGTCCGCTCTTCCTCGGGCCAGCATTACACCCGTACCTTGCTTAACAGAAACATCATAAATAGTAATAATATTATTTTCTAATGCAGCATCCACGTTAATGGACTCTACTGGATAATTCTTAACGCTGCCCGCCTTTAGATCGGCTATTAACCGAACAGTCGGTTTTTTAAGAATCCCGCTTATCTTTGCCTGTCCGTTTAATGTACCAACAATATCTTTGTTGCCCACCTTGCTAGCAGCTAATATGGGTTGCAATTCTCCATCTTTCACATCAAGAACACCATATACTTCGGAAGTTCCTTTGTCAAAGCCACCATAAAAAGCAAATGTTCCTTTTCCTTGAGCAAAAGAAAGGGCAGGAATCTCAATTTCATCACCCGCAACAGCAATTGTACCCGTTACCCTTGTAATTTCTTGCTGATTAAGGCTTAATTTATCTGCAGAAAGTTCCCCATTAAATACAGGAGCCGTCGGCGTACCTGTTAGCTTACCATTAAACTTTGCTTTACCAGCAGCGACAAAATCACCCGTATTCATAGTTAATTTTTCCAGATCAATGTTTTCGGCAGCCACATCAAAATTCAAATCGTTATTAGGGGAAATAGTCCCTGCTAACTTAATTTGTGTATTAAGTGATTGAATGACAAAATTAGTAATACTAGTTACGCCTTGCTCTCGCTTGTAAGAACCAGCGGCACTGGCAATTAACTGTCCACGGAAACTGCCATCTGTCAGCTTAATTTGACCAATTACATTCGGGTTTGATAGGGTACCGGTAACCACCATTTCATTGTCAACATTACCAGTTAATTTTTCACCTGGCAGTAATAATGGCACGAGTGTTTCGGCTCTCGCCCGCTTCGAGCTAATTGCCATGTTCAATTCCCGCTCACCAGTTAATGCAATACTTCCCTCCACTCTATGTTTCGTTACTCCATTAACCATTTCAACATTCTGTAAGTTTACTAGCTCAGGAGTTCCATGAATATTGCCTGTAACTTGGGTAAAGGGCTGATATAGAACCTCTCCATTCACAACCGTAAAATTAGCTGTTATCTCAGGAGCTGATAGGGTGCCACGAACTTCACCAGTAAACTGACCTACGCCCTCAGCTTTCCCACCTATAGCTTTACTTAATAGCTGCAGGGGTAGACCTTGGCCATATATTTGTAAGGCAATGGCTTTTGCCTCCATAGTTCCTCGCGCTGTTACCATACCTTGACCTAGGCCAATATTAAGGTAGTCTACTGTAGCATTGTCCTTATAGTAGTAAAATCCGCTAGTTACAGAAGTAAAAGGCACACCAGCAAATTCCCCTTGTCCCATTGCTATTGTTCCTTGGATCTCAGCCCCTGCTAGATCGCCTGTCCCCTTTACAGCCAAGGTAGCATCTACATGTCCACTCATATTGGGTATGATATTAGGAAAATTTTCCACATTAATGTGCTGTCCTATAAGAGCAAGCTGATAACTACCTGTATTAGGCTGGAATTTCCCAGAAGCAGCCACATTCCCACCAAGAGTATCCGCCTTAAATTGATGGATTGTAATTGTCTTATCAATCATATCCATTTTAGCCTGTACATTTTCGGCTTGATAGCCTGCTATTTGTCCAGCCGCCATTGTTATATCTCCTACAACAACAGGATTAGAGGTCATCCCCGTAATGCCAGCCTTAAATGCTACTTTACCCTGAACAGGAATATTATAGCCTGTTGCATTTGGATCAAATGCATTAGAGGCCACGGTTAGATTTAGTATCGGCTCACTGGTATCTAAAACAACGCTACCACGCACATCGATGGGCTGATCATAGACTTTCCCTGTTGCAAAGATGTATAAATTTTTATCGGTAAAGGCCATGCCCCCATCAATTTGGCGAACAGGCATCTCATCAAGATCCACATCCACTTTAACTAGACGTGCCTCACCTGCCCACTCCATCTTACCTTTCTCATAGGCTATTGTTCCTTCTATCTGCCCTGCGCTGCCTCCCACCAACTTGATAGGTCCTTCAGCAGGCATTAACATTTGAAAGTCAGCTAACATAGCTTGGTCTGCATGAAAAGTAATGGTACTACGGCCTTTGCTATTAATAGTACCCTTCCCTTTCACTGTTGCTCCTTGATGAGTCCCTTGTAATTCCAGGTTGATGCTAGGACTATTGGCAAGATCGAGACTTCCGTTTAGTTCTTCTAGCGTCCATTGGGAATTATAGGCACTAATAATTGCCCTACCACCCACTAACTTGATATTGCTAGTTAATGAGGATTTGGCGGCATTGTCCAGTATGACTATATCTTCAATGTTCCAATGTCCATTATTTCGCTGCGTCAGCCAAAGTGTAGGTTTCTCTACCTGCAGCTCTGAAATAGATTTCACTACGTCCCATCCAGTTAAAATACTCCAAGGACTATAAGAAACGAGAATTTTGTCACTAGAGGCCAACGTTCCTAACTGTTTATCATAAATAGCAACATTATGTATCGTTATCTTATTGTAGGAAGTAACCTCAATTTCTCCTACCGTCACTAAGTTGCCTACTACATTCGTCAACTCTGCACTTAATTTGTTTTGTGCCCCTGTCATGACTTCCTGGCTTTTACTAAACCAATACGCGCTGCCAGCTATAAGGATCATACATATTACTAATACTGCAATGATTCTTTCTCTCATCTTAGCCTCCTGACCCCACCTCATAAGGCGTTCATAACAGCATACTACTTCTACATGGTACTGTCAGCTTCCTTTATCTCCTAGCTAATTTTATTCTATCCCTGATAAAGTAATTTATTCCAAGGCCTTAGGAAACAATAAGTAAAAAATAGATCCTCTACTTTAAAAAATAATTCAACCACAAAGACACAAAGGGTGTATTTATATTCCACCTAAACTAGAAAAAACTTTTTAGAACGCGAAGATGCGAAGAGATAACAAAGAATAGGACTAGGCACTAGGTTCATGTATTATAAGCGGAGGTTAAATACTAATGGCGAAGCGTTAATAACATGAACCTGGCGCGGTCTAAAGACAACAAGATACATCTTCAACTTATAATTTCTATTACTAAAAAGAGCCGGGATATCCCGGCTCTTTGGCTCTATATCATTGTTTCACTTCTTCTACAGGTACTCCCATAGCTTTTGTTAAGTTTGCCTTACTAGTGTTAAAATCATACATGGCTTGAATATAGTTATTTTTAGCTTGTGTCAAGGATACTTGTGCATCAATTACATCTGTATTCGTTCCCACCCCGGCACTATAGCGAACTTGAGAGATTTTAAAATCTTCTTCTGCTTGCGCTACTGTTACTTGAGAGGTACTAATACGCTTTTCAGCCTCTACCATATTTAAATAAGCCTGACGAACTTCTAATTGTACCGCATCTTTCGTTTGTTTAGCGGTTTGTAATGATTTTTCTACATCTGAATTCGACTGTTTAATCCGAGCATTTGTCACGCCCGAGTCAAAAGGAGTCCATGTCGCGGTTAAGCCAACAGACCAGCCATTATCATCTGTCCCTGGAAATTTATCATCTCCCCAGTTTTGACCAGCACTAGCATCAATAGTCGGCAACTTGCCAGCCTTTGCAACCTTGACTGATTGCTTAGCCATATCAATATTATAATCTGACTGAATAGCCTCAGGACGATGATTCATGGCATATGTTATACTCTCTTCTAACGACAGGCCGTATGGCTGATGAACAAGTTCTTCTTTAATCTGTATTTGGGTATCTAAGGGTAAACCCATTACATTATTCAAATTGGAAATTGCTATTTCATAAGCGTTTTGAGCTTTTGTTAATACTTGTTGATTATTTGCCAATTCCACTTGGGAACGCAATACGTCGGATTTTGCTACCGTTCCTACATTATATTGAGCTTCTACATTTTTTAAATGAGCTTCCATTTGATTCACTGATTCTTGGTCTACTTTTACTGTATTTCTTGCTTGTAGAATTGTAAAATAACCATTGGTAGCATCTAACTTTATTTGCTGCTTACTTTTTTCTACATCCAAATCCGCTACTTTTAAACCAAGCTTAGCGGTTTCAATATTTCCCTCTAACTTGCCGCCTGAATATAAATTCATATTCAGTCCAATTTTGTTAGTAAAAGAATTGCCTGTAGAAAAAGTATCACTTGAGCGAGTGTCAGCATGAGTAAGCTTCAACGTTGGTAACTTTCCACCCTTAGCTATGTTAATATCTAATGCTGCCGATTGTCTGTTTGCATCTGCAATTTTAATTGCTGGATTATTTTGTAAAGCCTTTGCAATGCTATCTTCTAAGGTTAATTCCATTGGCGCTGCAAATACACTCATCGTATTTAACACCAGATATCCGCCTGTTAGCGCTGTGGCTAAACGTCTTTTCCAATGAGTTTGTGTAATCATGTAAAAAAATCCCCCTCAATTCATTAAAGAAGCTTTGACTGATTAGTCATGTTCGTTAATATCTTTTAATTATAGAATGAAGTCCATTTATTGTCAATCAAAGATGTTCATAAATACAGTCTGATTGACATCGTTAAAAGTTCCTTCGTACGCCAAAGTAGGTATTTCGATCTTCTTTATTTATTCCATCACTCTGCCCTACAATAAAAGTATTAGGAGCCACTTGATACTGTGAACGCAGTTTTACCCGTACATCTTGTGGATCATACACATCTAGGGATAATGACATCTGTTTGCCCACTTGGGTATCCACGCCCACACCCACTTTACTATCAATTACTCCAGCCCGACCAGCAAACCTTTCATCGCCTTTACCAATCTGAAAATTCCCTTTACTGCCTTCGCCGATGTTATTCACTCCAATGATCGCAAAATCTTTGGGCGAGGTGTTAATTCTTACATCAGCATTACTGTAATATTTCCCAGTATCATGATTATAGAGCATCTCAAATCCTACCTTCGTATCGATCGATGATACTTTCGTCAGCATCTTGTTAGCCCGATCACTAGCTGATCGAGCATTTCTTAATGTCTCTTTAATATTTTGGGCAGTCTCTGGATCCGTGACCACACCTTCTAAAGCTGCTGCCATTTTTTCCACACGCAGGCTGGTATTTTTTATGTTAAGGAGGGTTTCCCGCAAATCCTTGGCAGTCTGACCATCATTATCCACCGACTGCATCATAATTTCCGCTCTTTGTGCTGCATCACGCAAACTGCGGGACATGGCACTTAGATTTTTTACCGTCACATGAATATCCCCATTTTCTTGGGTCATACGTGCTAGATTTCCAGTCATTATATTAAGATTATCCGTTATTTCCTGAGCATTAAAAATAGTATTTTTCATTGCAGTTTTGACTTTCTCATCGCCTACAATCTCATTTAGGGATTTCACTAAATCATGTACTTCTTTCAATACTCTATCTGATGATGCAATGAGTTCATCCAAGCCCTGAATTTCCTCTCCTCGCACTATCGCTTGAGGAGCTAAGAATCCTGAGCTATGGACTGCCGGAATAATATTAATGTATTTCTCTCCCATTAATCCATCTGCACCAATCAAGAACTTTGAGCCTTCTGGAATTTTAACTCCCGGATCCATTAGCATCGTTACTAATACACCTTGTGGTAATACTCCCACTTCTTTGATCCGCCCAACATCTACCCCAGCAAATCTTACTACATTTCCCTCTTTTAAACCATTAACTTGACTAAATACAGCCTGTACCGGATACCCTTTATCGCCAAATGTGAAGCTACCCAAATGAATAATCATATATGCCAACAAGAGGCAGGCAATCACACTAATGGAGCCGACTTTGGCTTCTGTACTTATGCTCATCTCATTTCCGACCTCCTTCGTACATATGCGCCAGGTGATTTTAAACCAAGAATGAATTGCTGTACCACAGCATTTTCAGAATTTCTAATTTGTTCTACTGTGCCCATCTCAATAATTCGACCACCATGAATCATTGCAATTCGGTCCGCAATTTTAAATGCACTGGACATATGATGGGTAACTACTACTGAGGTAACACCTAGCACACGCTTTGCGTTCATAATCAGCCTATCAATCGTTCCAGACATAATAGGGTCTAAGCCAGCTGTCGGCTCATCATACAACATAATTTCTGGTCTTATTGCAATTGCTCTAGCTAGGCTAACGCGTTTCTTCATTCCTCCTGATAGTTCATTGGGCATAACATCTTGCTGCCCTGCTAGACCTACCATGCGGAGATTGCGAGTAACAATTTTATGAATTTCAGCTTCTGACATATTCGTATGTTCTCTAAGGCCAAAGGCTACATTCTCACCCACTGTCATGGAATCAAATAAAGCAGAATATTGAAATACCATCCCCATATCCATACGGATTTTATTTAGATTATCTTCTGATAACCGAGAAATCTCCTGTTCTTTAATCCACACTTCCCCTTCTGTAGGCTTTAAGAGTCCAACCATTAAACGCAGTAGTGTACTTTTTCCCGAACCGCTAGGCCCAATCACTACTAACGTTTCTCCTTTAGTAACTTCCAAGTTAATATCTTGTAATATATCTTTACCATGAAACCCCATGCTAACGTTTACTAATTTGATCACGAAATCACCGTCCTTTTGCACCACCTAAAAAAAGAGTAACGTTTTTTACCGCAGAGGCGCAGAGGGCGCAGAGATGAGTTTTTTTATAAGTTCTCTGTGTTCTCTGCATCTCTGTGGTTAAAGATATCCTCTTACACTCTACCGATATAGCAATAAAGATAAAAAATAATTGCTGATAAAAATTAGAATAATTGAGCTAACTACAGAGGCTGTCGTAGCCTTACCAACGCCTTCTGCTCCTTCACCGGCTGTTAGGCCTTTATAACAACCAATAATTGCAATAATCCCGCCAAAAAACATGGCTTTGACCAGACCGCCTATAATATCATTAACCACGGCAAAAAGTTTAATTGAATGCACATAGGTAAAAGAACCAATACCAGCATACAGGGTAGCTACCAAATACCCACCCACCGTGCCAATAATATCCGCAAAAACAACTAGGATAGGAACCATAACGACACAGGCCAATAACCTAGGCACCACTAAATACTTTACAGGATTAATAGCCATGACCCGTAGAGCATCAATTTGCTCTGTGACCTTCATGGAACCAATCTCCGCTGTAATCGCTGCACCTACACGCCCTGCCACTACCACTCCTGTTAAAACAGGTGCTAATTCTCTTGCCATGGCAATAGCCACAACGCCTCCTACAGAAGATTGGGCACCATATTTAATAAATTCATTGGCAGTTTGCAGCGTAATTACCATACCTGTAAATAAAATAGTAAGCAATACAATCGGTAAGGAATCCACACCTAGGTGAGCCATCTGATGCAAAACATGGCGCATTCTAGGTCTCTCCCGCAAATGATATAAGGTACTGCCTAACAGTATCATAATACGGCCGCTATTTTCCATAGAATGAATAACTTTCTTTCCAATACCTTCTAATATAGGTAGTAACATCTTAATCCCTCACATTGCTATTTAACTTCAGTAATCATTATATTAAGCAATTGTCTTATTATGAAGTATTCCATATAAAACCCAAGTTCCCTGCACTCTCAAAAGGGGAAATTGATGGGATTAGGAAAAAAACAGTTTAAACCGCGAAGATGCAAAGATGTGAAAGGTATAATGAAGATGTTTGAACCCCAGAGATGTAGAGGACGCAGTGAAAACCTAATCGAAACACAAAGGACAGAATCGGGTTTATTTATATCTTTTGGGGGCTCGATAAATCTTATTTTCCACCTAAAAAACATACATATCTCATACTATAAGAAAAAGGACCAAGATTGAGATGGGGTTTAAACTCCACCTTTCTTGGTCTTTTCTGAGTTGACTATTTAGTTGTGTTTTTCACTACATTTACAATTACTTGCGTATCTCCATCAATGATGTAGTCCGTAGTAACGCGGTTTTTAGCTTTTCCTTGTTTCTTCTTATCCTTACTTAGGTCTAGAAGATTGGTTTTCAGGGTAATCGTATTTTCTGATTCTTTATTTTCTTGCTTTTTGTTAGTAATTTTTTCTTTGCTTAAATTACTAGTACCTAAAAGTTCATCCATCCCCATATCCAAAACTTCTACAACAATCTCGTTGTTCCGATCACGATCCACAAATTCCTTTACGACATCAGAAAATGCTTGATTTTTAGGTTTTGGCTTGCCAAGCATCAGTAATCCTTCATCCAAACCTTGTTGTTTGGATAACAGTTGGATCAACGGTACCATACCACCCCCACGTACCTCTAAAGTAAGTGGCCCCGGTGGTTGGTCTTTTGGAACTGTAAAGGAAACTACACGCTGAATAGGTTCTCCGCGAAAAGGTTTTATTTTGACTCCAATTTCAATACTTTCCCCAGGTTTCACGCTAGGAGTTTTCGTCTGGGCTTCCATGATGGTAGCCGTACGACGCTCTTCACTAACAGAAACATGTATCTTAACATCCATAAGGTCTACTGGATTGTATTGATTACCCGTAAGCATGACCATAGCATCTAGAAACTCCCCTACAGCAGCTTCTCCAATGCTAGCAGGACTATAAAACATATTTTCCCGAGTTATGACCTCTACTGGCATGTTACGTCCTGAGATTTCAAAACTAACTTTTGCTGTACCTGGTCCCACTCGATCTATCGTCTTATCTATTACATTGAACATCGTAGTTGCAGACAAAATCGAGGACAATTGCTCATCTTTTATTACCTGGACTGCCGAATCCTGAATTCTCCCGGTATCATTGTCCTTCACAATAATGCGTACCGGAATAATGGTAGGATATCTACCAAGATATCCAGCTATTGCAGCACCTCTATCCTGATTAACAACGCCAATGGGTTCTCCTGTTGTACCGACTTTAAATGAATTCTCTAACCCATTCACTGTGGAAAAAACATAGGCATTAGTCATAAAATACCCAATATTACCTTTTTTTAAGAAAGGATGTCCAAATGCCAGAACCTTGTTCTCTTCCACATAGGTTACGGTTCCTAAAGCCCCTACACTCACATCACCTCGGACCAATTCTACTCCTACAGCACTACCTGGTTCAAGAGGAGCAAACACGACATCAGAAGGTGCATCTCCTACCTCATAAGGTACTAGATTAAAAGGCTTAAGCTTATCCTGGAGCATGGTTAAGGCATGCCCACTAAAACCAGAAACCATCAATGGCGTAGCCACTGGTTCAAAATCCGGTATCGTTTTTGCAAACTGCATAGTAGCATTATAGTTATCAGGTAAATCCCATAGTTTAAGCATGTCTCCAATAGGGGTCACCATGCCAACTTTATGATCTGTCAAAGACCAACCATAAGCCACAGCTCCTACCAACTTGCCATCAATATATACAGGACTACCACTCATTCCCTGGGCGATTCCCCCTGTACGATCTATAACATCGCCATAGGTACGTACCAGGATTAAATCCCCAGCTGGGCCTTTATTCTTCATAATCCCTAATACTTCTACACCAAACTCTTCTAACTTGGTACCAGAAACTACAGTTTTGCCAATTCCCTGCATACCTATCTTTATTTCATCGACTGGCATGATTTCCGGGGAAGCCCACACTAAGGACATGGGCAACATCAATAAAAAAATAAGCAGTGCCAGACGACACTGCCTGCATATTTTTCCCAAATATATCATCCTTTCTCTATTTACCGACTTCAATACGAGCAACTACATCACCAGCAGCAATGCTAACGCCTGGTGAAACTAATACTTCTCTAACAATGCCATTGGCTGTGGCTCTCGATGCTGGTATCGCTCCAGTAATCGTATCAATCTTAACCAACACATCACCTTCACGAACAGTATCTCCTGGTTTAACCAAGCCACTACTTGTAACGGTTCCAGATAGAGATGCCTTTTGGGCCACAACAGTATTTGCCATAACCAATACGCTACCGACTATAAGTACTAACCCTATTACAAAAATCATTATACTTTTTTTATGAAGCATAAAAAGCCACCTCCTTACTTAATTTCATTATACAACATTGCAATTAATTATCAATCCTTAGGAGCAATAATTAATGCATCCCCCACAGGTCTTTCCCGGCCATCAGAAGGTTTATTCATAATTTTACCTTTCAATACCATTTCACTAGAACCTCCACCATCTAAATTCATGGCATCCACAGCTCCAAATTCTTGCATAAATAATGCCAATTCTAACAGCGTCATACCCCTACTATGCTGCTGACGACCATCCACGACAGCAAGCAGTGTATGCCCATCTTTTGTGACACCAACCGCTGTACGGGGCGCTCTGCCAACTGCAATATCCGGCGGAAATTCTTCAACCTTACTAGTTAAGAATACACTATTATTTTTAATCAGCCGCGGTCCCGCACTAATGGCATAATTTGTCTTATCCCACAGAGGACCAAGAGTCTGGTTAATTTTTACCATATCGCCCACTTTTAAGTCTGCCAATGCTTTTTCATTACTGCCATGAGCCGATAAAACCACAGCTCCTGGCGGAATCACAGCATTCCCATGGACAATAGCAGTGATGACATCCTTACTAACAATATAATCCGTACCATATTCATTAGTGCCTGTCATACTATCATAGTAGTTGTTATATAAGATTAAATCATCATTACCGCGCTCATGATTCACACCTGTAATTGCAACCGTGCGTCCATCAGGTAAGGTAATGATTCCCTGATAATCAATTTGGTCAAATAGTAGTTTACCGTCAGGCATAATTCCTAAAGCTGTACGCCCTACAGTCGATGTACTAACAATTTGATCGTCCATTTTAAGCAAACCTAGAATTTCTCCATTGGGAGCAAAATAAGAGGCATTAACAGCAGCAATTCCTTTATTACGTTCCGCCATAGATTGTATTTTTTCTAGATCAATAATGGTGTCATTGGATAGCACTGGTTTTATTATGTAATTATTCCCTGGAGTTAGATCTACTACATATGCCGTAACAGGACCAGCCTTGGTACTCCGATACAAAGAAGTATACTTAATTCCAGGTCTAATTTGTTCTTCATATTTACGGTCAAATTCCTTTACAATATCGATTACTATTCGATTAGGATTTGCCAATTTAAAAATTCTATAAGAAACAATTGGCTTCTTTAGGTTAATTACCACTTGCTGTTTATTGGGTTGCACTTCTGTAATTTGCAAATTGGTAACCACAGAGTCATTCAATAACATCATCGGCAATTTACTATTATTGGTTGTATTCGTAAAATCAATTAGAATTTGATCTTGATTATCCGTAAGTTTTCCAGTATATTCAGGCAGTTCATTCACGTCCAAAACAATACGAACTTGCTCTGCCGTCTGACTGTAGCGAATTTTTTGCAACATGGACTTGGCCGGAGCCGCCCATGCCAGTTGTGAAGATAAAACTAGTAAAACCATTACTACATATATACGCTTATAAGCTTTCATTTTTAACATACCTCCTAAGAAAAAACACATCGCGCCCTTTAAAGCATAGAAAACATAATCAAACCACAAAGCTACAAAGGACACAAAGGGGTGCCGCATCAGCGGCATTGTGTCTTAGTGGTTCATAAAATCTTGTGAACCTAGCAAAAAAATCATTTTGAAACGCGAAGATACGAAGAATTTCTGTATTTGTGAGAAAAGCCCAGGCACTATTTCGGTGCCTGGGACTTATTGTTGATAGTTACGCTAGGATGCAATTGACGATAAAGCATATCTGCCAATCCAATGCCGCCAGCCTTTGCCATATCTTTTGTCATTTCACTGTCCAGCATAGATGTCATCATGTCTTCTTGGGAATGATCAAATAAGGTTGCTTTATCCACTGTCTTACGCATATTTGACAGCATTAGATTTAAAAATACAGCTTCCAAATCTTTGCACGTGGCTTTTAGTTTAGCATCATCTTTCCCTTGCTGGGCCTTTTCTGTCTCTTGCGCTAATTGCGCGGCGAAGTCGCCGTCGACCTTAGTCTGCGCAGTATTTAAATTATTTATCATAGTTGACGAACTGATTCCTGATATCTGCATCCTTATCCACCCACCTTAAATAATCTGCAAGTCGGCATGTAAAGCGCCAGCCGCTTTCATAGCCTGCAATATAGAGATAAGATCTCGCGGAGTAGCACCAATTGC
Organism: Pelosinus sp.; assembly: GCA_029239675.1. Lineage (GTDB taxonomy): Bacteria > Bacillota > Negativicutes > DSM-13327 > DSM-13327 > Pelosinus. The sequence goes on from JARBUM010000043.1 coordinate 18,926, forward strand.
ATTTAACGCATTCACTACATCTCCCACATTGGCCGTAGATGGTAATACCATTACGTTTGCTTTGTCTTCTTTCACATCAAGAGATGTGTTATTCGTAACTACCGTAGATCCACCAGAGAAAGGAGGTGGTTGAGATACATCTGTGGTTTTTTCAATACGAATACTGAGTCCACCCTGTGCTACAGCAACTTCATCAATGGTCACATTTGATCCCATCACTATAGTACCAGTACGTTCGTTAATAATAATCTTTGCAATGGTATCAGGATTGATATACAGTTCTTCTAGAGCAGCTATGAAGCTGACTACATTACTGCCATATTGGCTAGGAACCGTAATATCAATGGTACCTGGATCGCGAGTTATGGAGATAGGGCCAAACCGATTATCAATGGCCTCACCAATACGAGCTGCAGTGGTAAAATCAGGCTGACTTAGCGCTAATGTAATCGAGCCGCTCGGTGACATTAGCTGAGTAGGTACTTCACGTTCTACAATGGCTCCATTTGGGGTGGTACCAGTGGTCGGAAAATTTTTCTGTTGACTACTGCCGCCAGCACTGGCATTAAACCCGCCCGTAGAAACAGGTCCTTGTCCTACAGCATAGATTTGTCCATTAGCTGCTTTAAGAGGTGTTTGTAGTAAAATTCCTCCCTGCAAACTTTTAGCATCTCCCATAGAAGACACTGTCATATCAATAGTATCACCAGGTTTTACAAAAGCTGGTAATTGAGCAGTAACCATAACGGCGGCAACATTCTTCGCCTTTATTTGAGCATCATTCACTGTTAGCCCAAAACTCTTTAACATGTTAGCCAGCGACTGTCTGGTTTGGACGAGTGTATTAGAGTCACCTGTACCAGCCAAGCCAGTTACCAACCCATATCCTACCAGTTGATTGGTTCTGACGCCCTGTACTTTTGCCACATCTTTAATTCGTGTAATCGCACTAGATGCTAAAGCGGTTGTCACAATCGCCATAGTACAAGATACAATTGTCATAATAATGATTAACCTGCGCATAATATCCTCCGTTTTAGAACAAGAAATTAAGTAGTTGACTGACAATTCCTTGACGCTGTTTCCTGGAAATCGGACCATTACCATCTATTTTAATTTGAGCATTACCAATATAGGTAGATAGTATTGTATTATCTGGTAAAATATCCACTGGGCGCGCTATACCAGAAATGGTAATCTTCTGTTCCTCGCCATTCTGCTTAATACTTTGTGTACCAGAGATAATCAAATCCCCGTTAGGCCTCACCTCAAGAACCTGGGCAGTCATTCTAGCTGTAACATTATTCGTATTAGCAATAGAACCTTTAGCCTGAAAACTGTCGGAATTACCTGCAGTTGCAGATGCTATGCCATGAAAAATTCCTGTCCCAGCATTCATATTTAAGCTAGTAGACTTGGAATTAGCAGCGTTTCCAACTCGATTGGCACTAGAATTTTCACTGATGATAATGGTAAGGGTATCGCCCACTGCACGGGCTTTATAATCACCATACAAACTACCACTCGCCCCAGCATCACTCCATAAGGACATAGCTGAAACCGAAGATGTTGCTGTGAAAACCAAACACAGGAAACCTAACAGCAAACTAGAAATAACTTTTGTTAGGTTAAACATATTCTACACCTTCACTTTCTCAAAACTCCATTTACATTAAATCTTCTTTATCGATTCATGAAATATTTCTTTAGGAAGAAGCACTCTTATGAGTTAATACTTGCACCTTGTTCTCTTCTATTACCTTGCCTAAAACAATTTTGTTAGAATTTACATTTTTAACACGAATCAATTGGCCTTCATAACCATCCTGCATAGCCTGTCCTGAAGCTGTTACTTCCATACTGCCCACAAGAGCGATTAGAATCACCATGCTACCGCGTTTAATAAGCACAGGTTTATTTACCATGGAATCTGTTATTACC
>JARBUM010000156.1 GCA_029239675.1 Pelosinus sp.
AATTTATTAAAATAAACAATGTAGGGAATTTCCTTTAGCAATAGAGGGAATTCCCTACATTACTTTTTAGTAGTTAAATATTAAAATTAGCCTGATGTCTATTCATTGCACAAAAGAACTATAGAATAATAAGGTTCTTAAAGAGGCAAGGGTAAAAGCAGGATTCATAAGAAAAAACAAACGTAGGAAAGGAAAAAAATAATGGCATATAAAGTAACCGGGATAAGGTTTAACCAGTACTTAAAAGAACTAGAAAAGGAGTATCTAATTTTTGCTCCCGTAGCTCTCTTGGGGAAGGGGGCTTTTACCAATACGGATTCAGTTAGGTATCAGAAAATAACAAAGCTGGAAGAAGTCGAACTGACGATAAAAACTAATTTTTCTGCTAAAGAAATTCTTCTACCCATTACTGAGAATTTATTTTATTTTAACGAGGATAATTGGACAGAACCCAAGGTTCATGATAAAAAAGTACTGCTATTCTTGAGAAGTTGTGACATACATGGCATAAAAAGGCTTGATGATATCTATCTAAGAAATGGATGTGAAGATCCTTACTATAAGGTATTTCGTGAAAAAGTAAGATTTTGTCTCATCGAATGTCATGAAAGTTTTGCAAACTGTTTTTGCGCCAGTATGGGAACCAATATTACGGATGAATATGATATGTTTATACGTCCTGATGGTGATTATGTATATGTCGGAATTAATAATAAAGAGATGAGTCGGCTGGATGAAAAGGTAGTAGACCTTTCTCCGCGTTTCGTCATGGAAAATAAAACGAAGGTTTCTATACCGAAAGAGCTATCAAAAGGGCTGGCACAATCTGTTTTTTGGGAAGAATATTCATCTCGCTGCATCGGCTGCGGAAGATGTAGTTTTGTATGTCCAACTTGTAGTTGTTTCTCGATGCAAGATATCTTTTATAAAGAAAATAAAAACATGGGAGAGCGAAGACGGGTTTGGTCTTCCTGTATGGTTGATGGCTTCACGGATATGGCCGGAGGACATTCTTTCCGCAAAAAGCAAGGAGATCGTATGCGATTTAGAGTGATGCATAAGTTTCATGATTATAAAAAGCGCTTTGGTTACCATATGTGTGTCGGGTGTGGAAGATGTGATGATGCATGTCCAGAGTATATTTCGATTGCGCATTGTGCAAATAGACTTAAGAGCATAGTGGAGGAGAAATAATGAGCAATACGTATCTGCCTTTTAAATCCCGAATTATAAAAATAATTCCTCATACTGCTATTGATTATACTTTCTTAATGGAGTATAAGGGCGATGTAAAGCCTGGACAGTTTTTTGAAGTATCCATTCCTAAATTTGGCGAAGCACCCATATCTGTGAGTGAAATTGGTGAAGGGTATGTTGGATTGACAATTCGCAGAGTGGGGCTGGTTACCAATACGATTCATGAGCTACAGGAAGGTGGCGTGCTATTCCTAAGGGGGCCTTATGGTAATGGTTTTAACATTGACTTGTTTAAATCGAAGGAAGTTATTGTTGCTGCTGGTGGGACGGGGTTAGCACCAGTCAAAGGCGTTGTAGATTACTTTGCTGATAATGTTCATGAAGTGACAGTCTTTTCCTTGATTGCTGGATTCAAATCACCTAAAGATATACTTTATAAAGCTGACTTTGAGAAGTGGCAAAGGACAATCAATGTTATAGTAACAGTAGATGGTTCAGATGATGAAACGTATACAGGCAATACGGGTCTTATTACAAATTATATACAGGATATCTCCATAGAAAATCAATCAATGGCAAATGTGATTGTTGTAGGCCCGCCTGTAATGATTCGTTTTACTGTGGCAGAATTTTTAAAAAGAGGGATTAGGGAAGAAAATATATGGGTGTCTTATGAGAGAAAAATGTGCTGTGGCGTTGGCAAATGCGGACACTGTAAAATTGACGATACTTATATTTGCCTTGAGGGACCTGTGTTTAATTATGTGAAAGCTAAGAATTTTATTGATTAATTAAGGAGGAGCAGTATGCATGGATATAAATACAAAAATACTAAAAAAGAATGCCTTTCGTATAACAAAGGAAAGATATAAGACTGCTATTAGGATTAGGGTTCCAGGGGGAGAAATGGCAGCAAAATATCTGGATACGGTTAAGTACGTGGCAGAAACATTTGGTAATGGTACCATTCATATAACAACGCGACAAGGTTTTGAGATTCCAGGTATTGATATTAAAAAAATGGCAGAGGTGAATGCCATAATTCAAAGTCTAATCGACGGACTTGAAGTTAACCAAACTGATTCTAATGCAGGATATTCTGCAGCAGGTACCAGAAATGTTGCGGCCTGTATTGGGAGTCGGGTATGCCAGTTTGCTAATTTTGATACAAGTGCTTTTGCTCAAAGGATAGAGAAAGTGATTTTTCCTAATGATTATCATGTGAAAATTGCTCTTACTGGTTGTCCTAATGATTGTATTAAGGCAAGAATGAATGATTTTGGCATTATTGGCATGAACGAGCCACAGTATGATTCCTATCGGTGCATTGGATGTCAGGCATGTGTAAAAGCTTGTGAAAAAAAATCTGCTGGCGCCTTGAAATTTGAAAACTTTAAGGTAGTCAGGCATTCAGATAAATGCATTGGCTGCGGAGAATGTGTATTAAAGTGCCCAACAGGGGCTTGGACGAGAAGTTCCAATAAATTATATCAGCTTGTAATTATGGGAAGAACGGGAAGAAAGAACCCTAGAATTGCGCAGCCGTTTATCAAGTGGATTGATGAAGCTAGTGTTTTAGAGATCATTAAAAATACCTATGCCTATGTCCATAATTATATAGACAAAGATGCACCAGGAGGAAAGGAACATGTAGGATACATTGTTGATAGAACTGGTTATCAGGTATTCAAAAACTGGGTATTGAAAGATGTAATTTTGAATCCTAAGGCGCAAGTAGCGGAGTATATATATTGGTAAAGTTAACAATAATGACATAAATGATTTTTTATAGCCAATGTAGGGGATCCCCTTAATCGATATAGGGGATTCCCTACATTACTTTTCATCGACAAAATATTAAAATAAATCTGACAATATATATTACACACTTACTAAAGGGGGACCAGTCATTGTATAAATTGAAAATATGGAATCCGGAGGACCCTATTTTTTGGGAGCAGGAGGGAAAAAAAATTGCGAACCGAAATTTATGGATTTCTGTTCCGGCTCTACTCGTATCTTTTTGCATTTGGGTGTTATGGTCGGTTGTAGCGGTTAATCTTAACAGTGCAGGGTTCACATTCAGTACGGAGGAGTTGTTTAATTTAGTTGCTTTGCCAGGATTATCAGGTGCAACGTTACGAATTTTTTATGCTTTTGTAATACCTGTTTTTGGTGGACGGAATTGGACGGTGATTAGCACAGCATCTCTTTTAATTCCAGCGATTGGTATTGGATATGCAGTACAGGATATTACGACAACCTATAAGACAATGGCTATACTGGCTATATTGTGTGGCTTAGGTGGAGGAAACTTCGCATCGTCTATGGGTAACATTAGTTTCTTTTTCCCTAAGAAATTGAAGGGAACTGCATTAGGAATCAATGGGGGATTGGGTAATGTAGGCGTCAGTGTTGTACAGTTTGTGGTACCGTTTGTTATTACCTTTGGAATCTTTGGCAGTATCGGTGGTGAGCCTCAACTTTTAGTGAATGGTGGGAGTGCTAAAAGTGTTTGGCTGCAAAATGCTGCCTTTATATGGATCATTCCTATTGTAGTGATCACAGCAGCCGCGTTTTTTGGTATGAATAACCTGGAGACTGCTAAAGCATCCCTTCGTGAACAATTCAGCATCTTTAGCTGTAAACATATGTGGATCATGAGTTTTATCTATACCATTGCTTTTGGTTCTTTTATTGGTTATTCCGCAGTGTTTCCTTTATTGATAAAGTTGCAATTTCCTGGCATTAACCCGTTGCAGTATGCTTTTTTAGGACCTCTCGTAGGCGCTCTCTCTCGTCCTATAGGAGGCTGGGCTGCTGATAAATACGGTGGGGCGCGAGTAAGCTTTGGGTCTATTTTTATTATGAGTGGTGCTACCTTAGGAGTTATCTTTTTTATGAACCAACATAATTTTGTCGCATTTTTTATCATGGCATTAATTTTATTTGTTACTACTGGGGCAGCCAGCGGTTCCACGTTTGGCATGTCTTCCAAAATATTTAACCCTAAAGAAGCAGCGCCAGCTATTGGCTTTATTTCAGCCGTTGCTGCTTATGGTGCGTTTTTTGTTCCCATAGCTTTTGGTTGGTCAACACGGACTACTGGATCGCCTGCCATGGCCTTATATGGTTTTATTGCCTTTTATATCATCAGTCTATTTGTAATTCATTATTATTATAGTCGTGCAAATGCAGAGATAAAGTGCTAAGAAATATATGGAGGTGAGAATAAATGGAGAAGCAAGAATTACCATTATGGAAAAAACTGAATTTCTTTAAAATCAAAGAAACAGCGCAGAATGGCTGGAGTCAAGTGGTTGCAGATGATCGAGACGCTGAAACTATATACCGTAAGCGTTGGAATTATGACAAAGTGGTACGCACGACCCATGGTGTAAACTGTACAGGGTCCTGCAGCTGGAAGGTATTTGTTAAGGACGGTATTATTACCTCAGAAAACCAGCAGACAGATTATCCTTCCACAGGACCGGATATGCCAGAGTTCGAGCCTAGAGGATGTCCAAGGGGAGCTAGCTTCTCCTGGTATGTATATAGTCCTCTTAGAATTAAGCACCCCTATATTCGCAGTCAATTATTGTCATTATGGCGCGAGGCATTAACAAAAAATAATGGTCATTTAGTAAAGGCTTGGGGCTCGATTGTAGAAGATCAAGACAAAGCAAAACAATATAAAGAGGTACGGGGGAAAGGCGGATTTGTGAGGGGTGAATGGCAAGAGGTTAATGAAATCATGTCCGCTATGCTGCTATATACCATTATCACTTACGGACCTGACCGCATTGCTGGTTTTACGCCTATACCTGCCATGTCCATGGTCAGCTATGCAGCGGGGTCACGGTTTTTATCTCTCTTAGGTGCCCCTAT
>JARBUM010000044.1 GCA_029239675.1 Pelosinus sp.
GATAAGCTTAGCCAAAGGAATAAGCATGCCTAGACCAAACTTTCCTACAGTGAAAGAAATTAGAGCGAATACACCAATAGGAGCAAGTTTCATTACATAATTCGTGAATTGGAACATAATTTCAGCAACGCTGATAGCAAGGGTAACAACTGGTTTGCCTTTTTCGCCCATAGCAGCTGCTGCTACACCGAAGAAGCAAGAGAAGAAAATAATTTGCAGCATATCACCGCGGCCCATAGCATCTACAACATTAGTAGGAACGATATTAACCATCATTTGTGTCATATCAATGGTTTTCTTAGCCGCTGTAGCAGCCGAGCCAACATCAGCACCTACTGCCATAGCCACACCTGCGCCAGGTTGGAATACGTTAGCGACAACCAAACCTACAAACAAGGCTAGAGTTGTTGCAATTTCGAACCAAAGAATCGCTTTTGCACCCAAACGACCTAGTTTTTTAAAGTCGCCAGTACCTGCAATACCCATAATCAATGAACTGAAAATAAGAGGCACAACAATCATTTTAATCATGCGAATAAATGCGTCACCAATTGGCTTTAATGCTTGTCCATAAACAGGGAAAATATAACCGAAAACAACACCTAAAATAAGAGCAATAAAAATCTGAGCTGAAAGACCTATCCCTTTTTTTTCTGTTTTTTCTTTTTCCATAGATGAATCCTCCTATACATTTTAGAATATATTAAGAAACTAGAAGAGTATATAGATTAGGCCTTTTTCTGGGCCAACGTACTGCGCCAAACAGTATATGGTAATTATTTTTCATCATTTAATACTCTCTGGCACTAGTATAGTTTGCAACCTTCTGCTAAACTACAGAAAACAACTAAAATTTATAAAATTTATTATGCAATTCAGAATAATGCTAAGAATCGCATTTTCTTGAAGTAGGGATTATAGTATAATGTATTGAAATTTGAATTAGTAATTTGCTAAGGGAGGAACCTTTTTTTGCTGGCTTTTCTAAAGAAAATTCATATCCTATCTGAATTCATGCAGGACGTATTCCATAGAAATAAGTCTCTATTAAATACGGTATTACTCGTTTCATTAACTAGTATCGTATATATCTATCCTTTTGGTAGCTATTTTCGTTTTACAGTAGCAATTGTATTGTTAATCGTCTTCCTCTTATATTTCGAACAATTTTCCGTTCTGTCAGGTACAATTATAACGGGACTCGTCATTGTATTTTTTCGTACGACAACAGACTTTTTTATAACTGGACAAGATTATAAAACTGCAATATTATATAATCTACCTTCATTGGCATACTATATTTCTTTTGCGTTGATGTTTCACCTACTTGCCATTCGAAGATATAAAGAGCGTGTCTTCATACTGATTCTATTATTAAGTGTGACTGACATTATCAGTAATCTGGTTGAACTATTTTGTCGTTCAGAATTGGTAGTTACTAAGTTGGCCCTCATTCTTCCAAGTATTATGGCAGTGGCAATTGTTCGCGCAATTTTAGCATTTATGGGATATTATGCAATGAAACGATATCAAGCTTTTATTTTAGCAAATGACCGGGCAAAACGGTATGTTGAACAGACTGTCATGGTCGCTAAGTTAAAAAGTGAACTGTTTTATCTTGAAAAATCATCTCAAGATATAGAAAATGTTATGGAAAAGGCCTATTGGCTTTATAAGCAACTGAATTCTAAGGTACAGTTAAGTAAAGAGGATGAAAATTTGCCTGCTGAAAATGCTCTTGCAGTTGCAAGAGAAATTCATGAAGTAAAGAAAGATTACTATCGAGTCATTACTGGAATTGAAAACATTCTTAGGCCCTCAAGTAAAGCTCATAAGATAAAATTATCAGAGATATTTTTTATTATTGAGCAAAATACAATACGTTATCTGAACGTAATGGATAAAAATATTGACATCACCTACGAACAAGCTGATGATTTTATTACAGACAAGCCTTATACTCTAGTTTCTATATTAGATAATTTAATTATGAACGCTATTGAGGCTTGCAGTGATGATGGAATCATTAAAGTGATTGAAACCAGCTCATACGAAACCCTGTATTTTTGTGTAGAGGATAATGGGGCTGGCATTGACGAGCAAGAATTTGATTTAATTTTTAATCCTGGCTATTCCACTAAATTTTCACCACGAACTGGTAAAATTTCAACAGGATTAGGTTTGGCCCATGTTAAAAATTATATTGAATTATTAGGAGGAACCATTAGCGTTGAATCTCAACCTGAAATATGTACTCGATTTTTAATTACCTTGCCCCGCTCGGCAGTATTAACGGATGAAAAGGGTGTAGAGTTTTCTATCGCTTATTCCGAATAGGGTTTTAAATAAATAGTAGTATATTCTTATAAGAAAGTGGTGCTAATATGTCTTTACGTTTTGTAATAGTAGATGATGATGCTGTTATCTGTAGGATTCTTCAAAAGATTATTGAACAAAATCAATTAGGGGTCGTTGTTGAACAATGTAGCGATGGATTGAAGGGTGAACGAATCATTCGGGAGTATCAGCCGGACATTGCATTAGTTGATTTATTGCTGCCTGGTCAAGATGGGGTGGAACTAATTGAAAAAGTGGCTGCAGCGGCAACAAACACTTCTTTTATCATGGTTTCTCAGGCTACGAGTGAACAATTAATCACGAAGGCATATGAGGCTGGTATCGAGTTTTTTATTCATAAGCCAATTAATGTGCTGGAAACTGTTTCTGTGATTAATAAAGTGCAGGAACATCGCAAATTAAAACAGATTATGTCTCTAATGCACCAGACCATTTCCCAATATCCCCATGTTCGCCCTGCTGCAGAGGAGGGGCCGAAAAATATCCAGAAGGCTCGTATTTACAAGGTATTTTCTGATCTTGGTATCATTGGCGAGGCTGGAGTAAAAGATATCTATCGAATGGTACAGTTAATTCTAAAGCAAGGTATCGAAAGTAAGACCTACCAGTTGTGTGATATTTATCAACAAATGTCAGAGGGAATGGAACAGGATGCGAAGGCCATTGAGCAACGGATTCGTCGCGCCACTACTAAGAGTTTGCATAATCTTGCCAATTTGGGGATTGATGATTATTATAACGAAATATTTCAGTCCCACAGTTCGTCCTTATTTGATTTCAAAGAGGTACGACAAGAAATGAATTTTATTCAAGGAAAAAGCCAATATCGAGGAAAGATTAATGTAAAGAAGTTTATTGAAGGGCTATTATTTATTGCGGAGATTTGAAATGTATCGGAAGATACGCAAGAAGGGGCTACAACCTAATGGGTTGTAGCCCCTTCTTGCGTATCAGTGAAAGTTCCAATCCTTGTAGATAGTTTTTTGAATATTTTAAATTTTTCAAGAAGTTTGAGGTTTTTAAGAAGGATTTTGGAAAGATCTGGGCGAAATATTTTCTTGATTGTCAAATGATAATTAATTTTAATAAGGGGTGATATTATGAACAAACGTGTCCTAGGAATTATTGTTACACTTTGTCTGTTAGTGGTTTGTTTACAGGCAGTCGCTTTTGCGGCGGAAACTCCAGCTAAACCCAATATTGTAATCCTTGCAACAGGCGGAACCATAGCTGGTGCAGGTGTTACTAGCACTACAACAGTGGGATACACAGCCGCTGTTACTGCTGTAGACAAGCTTATTTCTAATGTACCCGAATTGGCAAAAGTTGCAAATGTAAAAGGAGAACAGGTTTTTCAAATTGCTAGTGAAAGTATAACAATGGAAAATTGGCTAACACTAGCTAAAAGAGTGAACCTACTTCTTGCTCAAGATAGCGTAGATGGTATTGTTATCACTCATGGGACAGATACTTTAGAAGAAACTGCATATTTTCTTGATTTAGTAGTTAAAAGCGAAAAACCAGTTGTGCTTGTTGGGTCCATGCGCCCTGGTACTGCAATGAGTGCTGACGGCCCTCTCAATTTGTACCGTGCTGTGATTCTTGCTGGTACTAAGGAAGCTGCTGGTAAAGGTGTCATGGTAATGTTGAATGATACCATTAATTCTGGTCGTGAAGTGACAAAAACAATCACCGACCGTGTTGATACTTTTCAAGCACCAATCGTTGGTGCTCTAGGTGTATTCACTGGTGACAAACCTGTATTCTACCGTCAACCTATACGTAAAAATACGGTAGCAACGGAATTCGATGTTACTGATCTGACAGCTCTGCCTCGCGTAGATATCGTTTATCATTATGCCGGTAATGCTGGCACCATGATTGATGCTGCTGTAAATGCTGGCGCACAAGGTATTGTCCATGCAGGTACTGGCAATGGTAGTATCGGCAAGGCTGAATATCCTGCAGTTGAAAAGGCTCTTAAAAAGGGTGTAGTCGTTGTTAGGAGTGCCCGTGTTGGTAGTGGTATTATTGCCCGTAATGGGGAAGCTGATGATGATAAGTATGGTTTTATTGCCAGCGATAATCTTAATCCGCAAAAAGCTCGTATCTTACTAATGCTGGCCCTGACCAAGACGAATGATGTAAACGAAATTCAACAAATGTTCTGGAAATACTAAGAGTCAGGACATTGTAATAGTTAGTTTTTACTCATTGAATTGCTATGAACCGCAAAGACACAATGCCGCTATGGGTCATATAAAGAATGCACCATAGTGTAGGCTCTGTTGATGTGGTTCATAATTTTTTTGAAGTTTCTTAGCCTTGAGGTATATAGATCAGTGCAATATATCACAAAAAAATAGATACAAAGACCAATTCTATTATCTAAAATATATATTTAGTAGTTTTTTGAATATTTATAATACTTTCCGTATGATGCTATAAAAATGTTGCTTTTTTATAAAAGATATGACATAATTAAGCAAGATCCAGACAATGGACTAATGGATTAATCCAATCTTAAGAGGTAATCATGATTTTACAACGAGTAGGTATTCCTATCTATTTACAAATTAAAAGCTACATTTTGGACAAGATAAAATCTGGAGAATATTCATCTGGTTCCAAAATTCCCACGGAAAGAGAGTTATCCCTTACGTTAGGCGTTAGTCGCAACACTGTCAGTGCAGCTTATAAAGAGTTGTTACTTGAAGATGTTCTAGAAGCGCAACAAGGGCGTGGAACTTTTGTAAAAGCTGCAACGAATGATGCTGAATCTGAAGTTGTTGGTGGACGACGGGAACGGCTAGTTAAAATTGTTGATGATGCCATGACCAAAGTTGTAGAATTAGGTTTTACTGTGGATCAATTTGCTGCAATTGCCAGTATACGTGCCATTGAGAAGAACCAAGCTGTTAAAGAATTGAGAGTGGCAGTAGTCGATTGTGCCTCAGAGTATATTCAACGCTTTATTCACCAAATTGGTCAAATTGCCAATGTACGATTTGAAAGGGTAATATTGTCAGAATTGATTGCTGGAGACACTCCTATTGAGTTGTTGCAGGCTTGTGACTTAGTTGTTACGACATTGGGACATCAAGCAGCAGTGGTTGGTTTAATGGGAAATGCAAATAAGGTAATTGGCGTAGCAACAGTGCCGAATCTTGACGCAGTTATTAAATTGGCTCGCTTGCCGGCTAATACTCAGGTAGCAATTGTTGCAAAAACGAATGAGTTTGTAGAAAATCTACAAAAGTTACTTGAAAAAACATCTATTAATCATCTTGATTTTAAGGTAATGCAATCAGAGGATTATATAGAGGTTAGTAACTTTATTGCAAACTACCGTGTGGTGATTGTCAGCGAAGAACGAGAAATGCTTGTGCGTCAAATGGTGAATGAAAGCCAAGAAATGATTACGTTTTATTATGAAATCGATCGAGGTTCATTGAACCAGGTTATGATGAAGCTAATCAGTCAAACATTCTAGATCGTAAAAAAATACTAAATATAGATTTTAACAGCAAAGGAGTAGTTAGGATGGAAAACAGTAAGGTAAAAGTAGTTTTGGGAGTTATTGGAGCTGACTGTCATGCGGTGGGTAACAAAATATTGAATTATGCTCTCACTGCAGCAGGATTTGAAGTGATTAATTTGGGGGTATTGGTTCCGCAAGAAGAATTTGTTAATGCAGCCATTGAGACCGATGCGAAAGCTATTTTAGTCGCTTCCTTGTATGGACATGGAGAAATTGATTGTCGGGGCTTGAAAGAACGTTGCCGCGAAGCTGGTTTAGGTGATATTCTATTGTATGTTGGTGGTAATTTGGTAGTTGGTAAAACTGATTTTACTGAAGTGCACAATAAGTTTATCGAAATGGGTTATGACAGAGTTTATGAGCCAGGTATACTTCCTGATCAAGTAGTCATTGATTTGAAAAATGATTTAGGTTTATAAGGGAGTCTTTACTATGAATAATATTTTACTGATTGATTTTGGGAGTACTTATACCAAAATTACAGCAGTGGATATTGAAAAAGAAGTAGTGTTAGGCACTGCTCGCGGTATAACTACTGTAGAAACTGATATTATGGATGGCTTGAATCAGGCTATGGAGGCGTTATTTCTCAAAACTGGTAAACTGGAATTTAAGAAAGTATTAGGATGTTCTAGTGCAGCTGGTGGATTAAAAATGGTAGCCATTGGACTTGTGCCTGAACTTACAGCGGAAGCTGCCAAACGCGCAGCTTTAGGAGCTGGCGCTAAGATCATGGGTGTCTATGGTAATGAGTTGAACGAATATGAAATACAAGAAATAGCTCAGTTACAACCTGAAATTATCCTGTTAGCAGGCGGTACCGATGGCGGTAACAAAGAAGTGATTCTTCATAACGCTAGAATGCTTACGACGATAGGTAAAGATATTCCTGTCATCGTAGCAGGCAATAAATCGGTAGCACCTCAAGTAATAAGGATATTATTAGAATCTATGACAGAGGTAGTGCATACTGAAAATGTAATGCCAAAATTAAATGAGCTAAATATTGAGCCTGCTCGTGAGGCCATTCGCGGTGTATTTTTAAAGCGGATTGTGCAAGCAAAGGGGCTTAATAAAGCAAATCAATTTGTTGATGATGTAGTTATGCCTACCCCAGCAGCAGTATTGAAAGCTGCTGAACTTTTAGGCAAAGGTACGGACTATGAAACTGGCTTAGGTGACTTAATGGTGGTAGATATTGGTGGTGCAACTACCGATGTGTATTCTATTGCTAAAGGGGATCCTACTAAAAGTAATGTAGCCTTAAGGGGACTTCCCGAACCTTTTGCAAAACGTACAGTAGAAGGCGATCTGGGTATGCGGTATAGCGCGACAGCTTTGTTTAAAGCGGCTGGTGCCAAAATGATTGCAGATTATGCCAGAGTTTCTACTCAGGATGTAGAAGCATATGTGAAAAAAGTAGAAGAAAATATTGAATACTTACCACAAAATGATGTAGAAAGAAAAGTGGAAATTGCTATGGGACGAGCTTGCACTTCCCTGGCGGTGGAACGCCATGTAGGACAACTTGAAACCATATTTACGTTGCTTGGTTCTGCATTTGTGCAAAAAGGTAAGGATCTAAGTGCTGTTAAGAATGTAGTGGGTACTGGTGGAGTAATTGTCCATCATGAACAGCCCAAGGAAATTTTAAAAGGTGCAACATATAGTGAAAGCACACCTGAAATGTTAAAACCTGAGTGTCCTGATTATTTAATTGATGAAGATTATATTATGGCATCTATGGGTTTATTAGGTGAAGCATATCCTGATGTGGCAGTAAGAATGATGAAAAAATATATTGTACGGAGGTAGCAGTAATGGAATTAAAAAATAAAAAGTGGACGCATGATGAGTTTTATGCTGTACGCAAAGAGATTATAAATCATTGGCCAACAGGTGCGGATGTAAATTTTGAGGAAGCCGTTAAATATCATGAGACAATCCCGGCTAAAAAACATTTTGCAAAGCGTTTGGTAAAAGCGAAGAAGAATGGTGAAACATTGACTCAGCCTAGAGCAGGGGTTGCTCTATTGGATGAACATATTAATCTTTTGAACTTCTTACGTACAGAAGGGGAAGCAGATCTTCTGCCTACTACTATTGATAGCTATACCCGTCAAAATCAATATGAAAATTGCGCAAATGCAATTGAAGAAAGCATGAAAGCTGGTCGTTCCTTGTTAAATGGCTTTCCAGCAGTTAATCATGGTGTACATGGTGTCCGCAAACTGGTTGAAAGTGTAGATGGACCATTGCAAGTACGTCATGGTACGCCAGATGCTCGCTTATTAACAGAAATCACTTTAGCAGGCGGATTTACATCTTATGAGGGTGGCGGTATTTCTTACAACATTCCTTATGCAAAAAGTGTTTCTTTAGAAAAAACAATTTTGGACTGGCAGTATAATGACCGCTTAGTAGGTATTTATGCTGAGCATGGTATTGAAATTAACAGAGAGCCTTTCGGGCCGTTGACTGGTACTTTAGTGCCACCTTGCATTTCTCATGCAGTAGCTATCATTGAAGGTATCTTAGCAGCAGAGCAAGGCGTTAAAAATATTACATTAGGTTATGGCCAATGTGGTAACTTATTCCAAGACGTTGCAGCGATTAAAGCCTTGGAACAATTAGCAGAAGAATACTTAGTGAAACATGGATATAACGATTGCGTATTAACTACCGTATTCCATCAATGGATGGGTGGTTTCCCGCAAGATGAAGCGAAAGCATTTGCTGTAATTTCTTGGGGTGCAGCTGCTGCTGCATTAGCAAAGGCTACTAAGGTTATTGTTAAGACTCCTCATGAAGCATTAGGTATTCCTACGAAAGAAGCCAATGCTATGGGCCTTCGTGCAACAAAACAATTAATTAATATGTTAGCTGATCAGCCATTCCCGATGACTGCAGAAGTGGATATCGAAGTGGAAATGATTAAAGCAGAAACACGTTGCATTTTGGACAAAGTATTTGAACTTGGCAATGGAGATTTTGCAACTGGTAGTGTTCGTGCCTTTGAAGCCGGCGTTCTTGACGTACCTTTTGCTCCTAGCCAATATTCCTTAAATAAAATTTTACCAGCCCGTGATAATAATGGTGCTGTACGCTTATTTGATGTAGGAAATCTACCTTTCACACAGGATATCATTGATTTCCATAAAGCTAAAATTGATGCTCGTGCTAAAGAAGAAGGACGTAAAGCAAGTTTCCAAATGGTTATTGATGACATTTATGCGATTTCCAAAGGTCGCTTAGTTGGCAGACCTAATAAATAAAATAATCAACAAGTATGACGGGTAAAAGGCTATATGCTTTTTACCTGTCATACATAAAAATAAGGGAATGGAGAGTGTAATAATGAAAATTGTAAATGTTGTATGTTCAAAAGGTCGTACTGGTTTCTATTTTGATGATCAACGGGCTATTAAAGCGGGAGCTCAGCATGATGGTTTTAGTTATATTGGAGAAACAGTAACTCCTGGATTTCATTCCATTCGCCAAACTGGTGAAGCTGTATCTGTTATGATCGTATTAGAAGATGGACAAGTGGCATATGGTGATTGTGCTGCTGTACAGTATAGTGGAGCAGGTGGACGTGATCCTTTATTTTTAGCGGAAGACTTTATTCCTGTGATTGAACAAGAAATAAAACCACTTCTAGTAGGTCGTGAATTAACTTCTTTCAGACAATTGGCAGGAGAAATTGACAGCCTGACCGATGCTAAAACAGGTAAATTAATTCATACTGCTTTACGTTATGGCGTAACTCAGGCAATTTTAGATGCGGTAGCAAAAGCAAAGCATAAATTGATGTGTGAAGTAGTTGCAGAAGAATATAACACAACTGTTAGTGAAACAGAAATTAATATCTTTACTCAGTCTGGCGATAATCGTTATGATAATGCTGATAAAATGATCATTAAGGGCGCTCAAGTATTGCCTCATGCTTTGATTAACAACGTAGAAGAGAAATTAGGCAAGAATGGTGAATTGTTGCTTGAATATGTTACTTGGTTGAAAAATCGTATATTAAGCTTACGCACTAGCGATTCTTATAATCCTGTATTACACATCGATGTATATGGCACAATTGGTGCTGCTTTTGATTTGGATACAGAAAGAATGGTAGCTTACTTCCGTGAATTGGAAAAAGCAGCTGCTCCATTAAAGCTTCGCATTGAAGGTCCAATGGACGTAGAAGATCGTGAAAAACAAATGTTAGCCTTGAAAGAGATTACTGCTCGTTTACACGAAGAAAAGATTAACGTAGAAGTAGTTGCCGATGAATGGTGCAATACTTTAGAAGATATTAAATACTTTGCTGATAATAATGCTGGTGATATGTTACAAATTAAAACACCAGATTTAGGCGGAATCAATAATACCATTGAAGCCGTATTGTATTGTAAAGAAAAAGGTGTAGGTGCATATCAAGGCGGTACTTGCAACGAGACAGATCGTTCTGCACAAGTTTGCGTACATCTTGCTATGGCAACTAAACCAGTACAAATGTTAGCGAAACCAGGTATGGGTGTAGATGAAGGTATCATGATTGTGTATAATGAGATGCAACGTATTTTGGCTGTACGTCAAGCGCGTAAGGCATAATTATGAGAATGTTAATGCATGAACAATTAATGTATGCTAGTTATTTTGCACCAAGAGGACGTAATCGTATGTTTGTTTTGGGGCAGCAGATTAGCGAACGTTATTTGTCACCACTGGATCGACTAATTGGCATTGTTGGTGGTCCTGGTGCAGGTAAATCCTCTCTGATTAAAGGTATGTTTCCTGGATTGGAATTAACCAATGATGATGATGGCGTAAATGTTCGCCCTCTACCTTTATTGAAAAATATTGAAAAAGATTTTTTTTCCAGTCATACTTACCATATTGATATTCGCTTTGAGTTGGCATTTACTCAACTTCATGTATTAGCAGATGCTATCCAAAAAGCATTGTCTCATGATAAACGGGTTATTGTAGAACATTTTGATTTATTATATCCTGCTCTGAAGACCAATGCTGATGTGCTGCTAGGGGTAGGAGGCGAAGTGATTGCCGTTCGTCCTAATATTTTTGGTCCTTTTCCCCAAGAAATTGCAGATGTAGTGATTAAGACTTTAAAGTATCGTAAAATGGCTCACACAGCTGAAGACTTGACTACTAGCATTCTATCACAAGATTACGGTGCTATCTTGCCTTTTAGTCATCGAGATGTTCATCATGGTTTTGTTCTAGAATATCCTGTGGAACTTGATGTTGATCTCAAAGAGGTAGAGAAGAAGGTCAAGGAAATTATTGATGAGGGTGTGAAGGTTTGTTATTCAGATGAAGGGCATATTGAAATAGGCAATGTTTCCTGGGCTTGCACTGGGCCACGTACTCATGTGCATAATACAGAAGATATTGAAGGTTTCCGTTTGCTACATGAATACAAATATGATCCTAAAACAAAAACCTATCTTATTATTGGTTTGGTAGGACCCTCAGGGGAAGATCTTGATGGTTTTTCCAACATGATCCATTATGCTTCATTGTAAAAGTGTATAATTAGCTTTAAATGGGTACTGTCTTCTTAATAGAAGGCAGTACCCATAAGAGCATAAAAATTGCAAATTAACGAATCACAAAGGAAAACTAGGAGGAAGTATGGTTACTCCCGTAAAATTCTTTGTGTCTTTGTGATTACTTTCGTTACTTAGGGTATTCTTTTTCACCTTTAGGGTTAAAAGAAGGCATTATCATTTTTCTTATATAAAGGAGGTTACAGAAATGACAAGTATTACAAAAACTGCTCAGGCAGGAACCTTAGAATCAAGCGACGTTATGATTACCGTGGCTCCTGGTACACAAGGAAGTGGCATTGTTATTGAATTAGAAAGTATTGTACTGGCTCAGTATGGTGAAGAGATAAAGGCAGTTGTAGAGAAAACTGTGAAGACACAAGAGGTTACTGATATTTATATAAAAGCGGCAGATCGAGGTGCATTAGATTGCACCATATGTGCTCGTACATTAACAGCATTAAGTCGTGCAGGTGCTGTGCTAAAGGAGGAAATGCTGTAATGGATTTAAGAAGAAGTATGTTATTTATTCCAGGCAACAATCCGGGGATGCTGCAAAATGGTGGTGTGTTTGGCGCAGATTCTGTTATTCTCGATTTAGAAGATGCTGTTGCGCCTATGGAAAAAGATGCGGCTCGTTTTTTAGTTGCCCATGCATTGCGGACTGTGGATTATGGATCTAGTGAAACAGTCATCCGAATTAATCCATTAGATACTTTTGCCGCTGCGGATATTAAAGCCATTGTTCCTTGTTGTCCTGATGCAATTTTAGTGCCAAAAGTAGAAAGTGCAGCAGATATTCATCAAGTGATTGCCATGATTGCTGCGGCGGAAAAACCAGGTCAAACTCCCGTAAAAATTATTGCTTTACTAGAAACACCTTGTGGTATAGTGGAAGCTTATAATATTGCTAAGGCAGATCCAAGGGTAGTTGCGCTTGCCTTAGGTGCAGAAGATTATACGGCAGGCCTCGGTGCTATGCGCACAAAAGAAGGTACTGAGATTTTTACAGCACGTACCGTTCTCATCAATGCAGCAGCTGCTGCAGGTATTCAATCCATTGATACTCCTTATACGGATGCTAATGATGAAGAAGGCTTGCTAGCTGATACGGAACTTGCAAAGCGGTTGGGCTTTAAGGGTAAACTATCCATCAATCCTAGACAGATTGATGTCATTCATAATGTATTTAGCCCTAGCTTAAGTGATATTGATTGGGCAGAACAGGTTATCCAGGCCATTCGCAAGGCCGAGTCTGAAGGATCAGGTGTGGCTTCATTGAATGGTAAAATGGTAGATTTACCGATTGTAAATCGTGCAGAAACCATTTTGCATTTGGCACAATTGTTAGGTTTAATGGAGGAGAAAAAATAATGAAAAATGCAATTGGACGTGAAATACCTGAAAAGATTTCTGGCATTGCGGAAATAAAGCCTTTTGCCGGTGCCTTTGCGACAGTACCAGAAATGAGGCGTCAAGCGCCCAAAGTCAAGAGGATAAAGCCTACCGATAATAAATTGGTTGATAATCTAGTTGAGGTATTTAAAAAGATACCGGTAACTGATGGGATGACCTTGTCTTTTCATCATCACTTCCGTAATGGTGATGGTGTTGTAAATATGGTTTTGGCTACTGCGGCCCAATTAGGTTTGAAGAATTTAACAGTAGCTCTAAGTTCCGTTTTCCCCGTACATGCACCTATTATCGAACATGTAAAGAATGGTGTGGTAACAGGCCTGGATACAAATTATATGTCAGGGCCAGTAGCACAGGCTGTTTCCCGTGGTTTATTTAATAAGCCTGTAGTACTCCGTACTCATGGCGGACGAGGAAGAGCAATCGAATGTGGTCAACTTAAGATCGATGTAGCATTTATTGCCGCACCAGCAGCGGATGCCTATGGCAACTTAAATGGCGTAGAAGGCCCAGCAGCATGCGGTTCTCTTGGCTACGCTTTTCCTGATGCTCAGTATGCAGATCATGTGGTAGCTGTGACTGATTATCTAGGCGAATATCCTTTATCACCGATATCCATACCCCAAACAAGAGTCGATTATGTAGTCAAAGTGGAATGTGTTGGCGACCCTAAAGGCATTGTGTCAGGTACAACCCGCATTACAAAAGATCCAGTAGGACTTAAAATCGCAGAAACGGCAGCAAAAGTAATTCAAGCCACTGGGCTTATAAAAAATGGCTTTGCTTTTCAAACAGGAGCAGGTGGTGCTTCTTTAGCGACAGCTGCTTTCGTCCGAAAAATGATGGAAAAAGATAATGTTGTAGGCAGTTTTGCCCTAGGTGGTATTACTGGTTATATGGTAGATATGTTAGAAAAAGGCTTGTTTAAGAAACTAATAGATGTACAAGGTTTTGACCTAGAAGCGATTCGTTCCTTAGCAACTAATCCGAATCACTTAGAAGTTGGTGCAGATTTCTATGCCAGTCCTTTTAATGCGGGCTGCGCTGTTAATCAACTAGATGTGGTTATTCTAGGTGCCACGGAAATGGATACTGATTTTAACGTGAATGTAGTTACAGGCTCAGACGGCGTTATTATGGGAGGTTCAGGCGGTCATGCGGATGCTGCGGCAGGTGCGAAAGTGACTATTATCGTAGCGAATTTATTACGTGGTCGTTTGCCCATTATTGTGGATAAGGTTCTGACAGCTACGACTCCAGGTGAAACCATTGATGTCCTTGTTACAGAAAGAGGCGTGGCGGTAAACCCTCGTAGAACAGATTTAAAAGAGAAGTTCTTGGCAGCAGGCTTGCCTATTAAAGATATACAAGAATTAAAAGAATTAGCGGAAAAAATAGCAGGAGTTCCTAAGGAAGTAAAAACAGGGGACAATATAGTCGCGGTGGTAGAATATCGTGATGGCACAATTATTGATGTTGTGCGACAAGTGGAGGGGTAATTATGTTGTGGGGCACTATTGAAGAACGAGTGATCAATCTTAATAATGCTAGACAAGTTAGTGCCGTGAGAGAGTTTCTCTCTCGCTTCTCTTTAACTTTCACTGAACAAGTAGACTATACCATTGCCTTATATAAGGAAGAAACTATTGTAGCGACGGGCTCATTTTCCGGCGAAGTATTGCGTAATATTGCAATTGATGAGTCGCTTCAGGGAGAAGGTCTGACTTCAATTGTGGTCAGCCATTTAATGCAAGAGGCAGGACGTAGGGGGATCTACCATTATTTTATCTTCACCAAACCTGATAAGGCTCATTTATTTAGTGCTCTAGGGTTTAAAGAAGTGGGGCGGGCAGATCCCTATGCGGTGCTCTTAGAAGCTGGTATGGGTTCTATTGATTTATACTGCAAGGAGATGGCTGCTCGGACAGCCCATCTCCCCCCAGGGAAAAGAGCTGGTTTAGTAGTAAATTGTAATCCTTTTACTTTAGGGCATCAGGCAGTAATTGCAAAAGCAGCTAAAGAAAATGCAGCCGTGGTAGTATTGGTCGTTAGTGAAGAAGGATCGGTATTCCCTTTTGATGTACGATTTTCTCTGGTAAAACAAGGGCTAGCTGAGTATGATAACGTCGTAGTGCTGCCAGGAGGTAAATATATTGTATCGGCGGCTACTTTTCCAGGTTATTTTACCAAGGGAGATGAAACGGTAACCGCTCAGACTCGGCTGGATGCTACAATTTTTGCTCAGCATATTGGGCCTGCTATGGGGATTACACGCCGCTACGTAGGGGATGAACCTTACTGTTTAGTAACAAAAGCGTATAACCAGGCGATGTTGTCCATTTTGCCAGAATATCAGATTGAAGTGCTGGAAATGCCAAGGATTTCTGTTCATGGTACGATTGTTAGCGCTTCTAGAGTGCGAGAATTGATTCGCCAAGAGGGATGGGAAGAAATACGTAATCTGGTACCTGATACGACATATCAATTCCTTCGTTCTTCAAAAGCTGTTCCCATTATTGAAAAAATACAAGCTAGTATAACTCGGCATTAAAAGCTGCTTTCCCTTATTTGGAATAGAATGAATTTTGTAACGAATTCAACGGATAATGTATACAAAATACAATGGCCATGATATAATAAGGCAAAAGAATGGTGGAGGTGCTGTTTTGTGCGTACTGAACATGATTTTCTAGGAGAAATACAAATACAGGATGAGGCTTACTATGGAGTACAAACTTCTAGAGCCTTAGAAAACTTTATTATTACCGGTCATACAATGAATAGTGATTTTATTGCATCTTTTGGTATTGTAAAAGCTGCCGCAGCCAAAGCAAATATGAGGACTGGCCGTATGCCAATTAAAATTGGAAATGCCATTGTACAAGCAGCAGAGGAAATCATTGCTGGAAAATTACATGATCAATTTGTGGTTGATTCCATCCAAGGTGGAGCAGGAACTTCCATGAATATGAATGCAAATGAAGTCATAGCTAATCGTGCTCTTGAAATATTAGGTGAAGCTAAAGGTAATTATGCTCTTATTTCACCCAATAATCATGTGAATATGGCTCAATCAACCAATGATGTTATGCCAACTGCTATGCGTATTTGTACCATTACAAAAGCGAAAAAGCTAATTCTTGCATTGGAAGATATGGCAGCTACATTTACCGCTAAGGGCGATAGCTTTAATCATATCTTGAAAATGGGACGTACACATCTGCAAGACGCTGTGCCTATTACACTAGGACAAGAATTCTATGCTTATGCAGAATCTACAAAACGCTCTATTAAGCGTATTAAAGAGAATGTTAAGAATATGCATTTTGTCAACATGGGTGCCACTGCTGTTGGTACGGGACTAAATGCTGAGCCAGAATATATTACCTTTGTGGTAGAAGAACTTTCCAAATTAACAGGTGAAGAAATTCATTCTGCCGATAATCTAGTAGACGCTACTCAAAATACAGATCAGATCGCTGAATTTTCCAGTGCTCTTAAAGTAGCAGCCTTGGCATTTTGTAAGATTGCCAGTGATCTAAGACTTATGGCATCTGGACCCCGTTGCGGATTGGGAGAACTTTTTCTTCCAGCAAGACAACCAGGATCATCCATTATGCCAGGCAAAGTGAATCCTGTCATTCCTGAAGTTGTGAATCAAGTGGCATATCAAGTAATTGGTAACGATTTAGTTGTTAGTTTAGCAGTGGAGAATGGACAATTTGAATTAAATGTTATGGAACCAGTTATGGCGTATAACCTTTTTAATTCTCTAACAATTCTAACCAATGTGGTGAATACGCTAAATCATAAATGTGTGAAAGGCATTGAAGCCAATGAAGAACGCTGTCGCGAAATGATTGATAAGAGTGTGGGAATTGTGACTGCACTATTGCCTCATATTGGATATGAGCAATCTTCTGCAATTGCAAAAGAAGCTTTAAAAACAGGTGCTTCTGTTAAAGAATTGGTTATTTCTAAAGGTTTATTAACAGCAGCTCAGTTAGAAATCATTTTATCACCAAGTGAAATGACACAACCTGGTATTGCAGGAAAACAATTTTTGAAATAATTTAAGATATGCAGCCTATTTACGGTCAAGGGGTACACTTACAGTGTTCTTCTTGGCCGTAAATATCTATAAGTAGCTAAGCATAAATAATTGTCTATTGCAAAATGCAGGAGGAGTACATATGAATTTGCGTAAAGAAGCTTTGCAGTATCATAAAGAGCATAATGGTAAAATGGGTGTTGTTAGTAAGGTGGCACTGCGAGATGGTTATGATCTTAGTTTGGCCTATACCCCAGGGGTGGCAGAACCTTGCAAAGATATTCATGAAAATAAAGATTTATCCTTTGAATATACCTGTCGTGGCAATATGGTAGCAGTTGTTACCGATGGAACTCGAGTACTTGGCCTAGGTGATATCGGGCCAGAGGCTGCGATGCCAGTCATGGAAGGCAAAGCTGTATTATATAAGAAATTTGGTGATGTAGATGCGGTGCCTATTTGTTTAGATACAAAAAATGCTGATGAGTTTATTAAAGCTGTTCGGTTATTGCAGCCTAATTTTGCTGGTATTAATTTAGAAGATATTGCTTCGCCTAAGTGTTATGATATTGAGGATGCTCTAAAAGCGCAAATGGATATACCTGTATTTCATGATGATCAGCATGGGACAGCAATCGCTGCTGTATCGGCTGTAATTGGTGGCCTGCGTTTTGTAAAAAAACAATTGTCAAATGTGGAGATTGTTGTTAATGGGGCAGGGGCAGCTGGTACTGCTATTGTACAACTCTTACTGCATGCAGGTGCGAAACATGTAACCATGCTGAACTCAAAAGGAGCCATGTATCAAGGAATGGATATGGGCCGGATTAATCGTGTACAGGCTGCCTTACTGAGTAAAACTAATTTAAAAAAGCAGCAGGGTGACTTGGTTACAATCGGAAAAAATGCCGATGTCTTAATTGGCGTATCTCAACCAGGAGCCTTTACTGCTGAAATTGTTCGTAATATGAATAAAGATGCAATCGTATTCTCTTTATGCAATCCTGAGCCTGAAATTAGTTATGACGAGGCAAAAGCTGCAGGTGTGACAGTAACTGGAACAGGCCGATCAGATGCTCCTAATCAAGTCAATAATGTGAGTGTCTTTCCTGGTCTTTTCCGTGGAGCAATTGATGTTAGGGCTCGTCAGATCAATGAGGACATGAAATTGGCAGCAGTATATGCCATTGCTGAGCTAATTCCAGAAAGGGAACTGCGAGAAGATTATGTTGTTCCTGATGTTTTTGATAATCGGGTTGCTCCGGCTGTGGCAGCAGCAGTCGCCAGAGAGGCTATAAAAACGGGTGTTGCTAGAATTACAGTTGATCCAGAAGAAATAAGAATAAGGGCAATGAAGAGGATCAACTTGGAGTAATAGTATCTGCGTAATAAGGGTTAACATATAAGGAGTGTTAAAAAATTAACCATTCTAGGGTTTAACTAACGATATAATCGTAGTGAGGAACCTTCATCTCTTGGTTCAGATCCTTGTGGAAATTATTTAATACTGAATATATATCCCAAATATTCTATAAAATTTATATTATTGTGATAGAGTGAGTGGTTTACCTGAAAAGATTGTGATATAATACACTTGAATATTAGAATAGGGGGATGAGCATGCGTACAATTGAGGTTGAGCAAATTACTCAGGCGATAGCAAAAATGTGCATGGATGCTTGCTATTATTTATCCGAGGACGTGTATGACGCTTTGGTAGCAGCTGAAAAGAAAGAAGAATCAGCTCTAGGTAAAGAAATTATTGGGAAGTTAGTGGACAATGCTGATATTTCCAAAAATGAACAAAGGCCGATTTGCCAAGATACTGGTATGACAGTAGTATTCATGGAAGTAGGACAAGATGTTCATTTAGTGGGTGGTAGTTTGGAAGATGCAGTAAATGCTGGTGTTGCTAAAGGTTATACAGAAGGCTATTTACGTAAATCTGTAGTAGCTGAGCCTTTATTTAACCGTAAAAATACAACCAACAATACTCCTGCTATTTTGCATACTAGCATCGTACCTGGTGACAAGGTTAAAATTAAATTAGCTCCTAAAGGTTTTGGAAGTGAAAATAAGAGTGCCTTGAAAATGCTTGTGCCTGCTGATGGTGTGGAAGGCTTGAAAAAAGTTGTTCTTGACACTGTAAAAACAGCTGGACCTAACGCCTGTCCTCCGATGGTCATTGGTGTGGGCGTGGGCGGAACCATGGAAAAATCCACAATATTAGCTAAGAAAGCTCTTTTGCGTTCTGTTAATAAACGCAATGATCATCCTGAATATGCAAAATTAGAAGAAGAATTATTAGAGATGGTTAACAAAACAGGTGTGGGTCCTCAAGGATTAGGTGGCGTTATTACTGCTTTGGCAGTAAATGTTGAATACTTTGCTACCCATATTGCTGGATTACCAGTTGCTGTTAATATTAATTGCCATGCCACAAGGCATGCTGAAGTTGAACTGTAGGAGGAGTAGAGAAAATGGCAGAAGTAAAACGTATTACCACTCCGCTAACCAAAGAAATGGCTCGTTCCCTAAAAGCTGGTGATAGTGTACTGATTACTGGAACTATTTATAGTGCACGTGATGCGGCTCATAAGGTTATGACAGAAGCTTTAGAACGCGGCGAAAAATTGCCTGTAGATTTTACAAATCAAATTGTATATTACCTAGGACCTACTCCGGCAAAACCAGGGGATCCTATTGGTTCAGCTGGTCCGACCACTGCTGGTCGTATGGACAAATACACACCGCAGATGATCGAACAAGGTCTTAGCGGCATGATTGGCAAAGGATATCGCTCTCCTGAAGTAGTGGAATCAATGAAAAAAAATAGTACTGTTTTCATGGTGGCGATTGGTGGAGCAGCAGCGTTGATTGCAAAAACAATTAAAGCTTATGAAGTATTGGCTTATCCTGAGCTAGGCGCAGAAGCGTTAGCAAAACTAACAGTGGAAGATTTCCCTGCAATTGTTGCTATTGACTGTGATGGCAATAATTATTATGAAGAAGGTCAAAAGCCCTATCGTAAAATATAGCGTACCTTTGAACTGATAATATATCGGTCGCTGTTGGGACAAGATAATAGTATTAAAAATAGTTATTAGAAATTCACTTTTTGCGGGAGTACTCTTATAGATACCTGCGCCAGTTGTGATGCAAGGATCTATAAAGGTACTCCCGCAAAGTGAATGCTCGTAATAGCCTTGCGAATAAATTCACATTTGTGGGTTTTATTGAAGGAGAAAACGAGTTAATGTCGAAGTAGCATTATCTGTACAGTGTGTTGGTAAGTAATTCATACCAACTATGTAAATATTACAGGAGGTAAAAGCATGAAGAATTTTGATTTTTGGATTCGTCGTATTCATTCTCTGTCTGGTGTTGTAGCATTGGGTGCATTTTTATTGGAGCATATATTTACTGTATCAACAGTAATGGGGGGTCCTGCGAATTTTGATAAATCCGTAGCGGCACTTGCAGCTATGCCTTTTTTGGTTCCAATTGAAATCATTGCTATCGGTCTACCAATTGCTTTTCATGGTATCTTAGGTGTGGTATATGCCTTGAAAGCTAATAATAACGCTACTCGTTACGGGTATTGGAACAACTGGATGTTTTACTTACAACGTATTACTGCCTACGTTGCCTTTGTTTTTATTATATGGCATGTATGGACATTACGTATTGTTGGCAAAGCAATGGGCGGTCATTTGATTGGTTATAACTATATGCACAACGTATTGTCTGATCCTTTGACTTTCGGATTCTATGTGATTGGTCTATTATCTTCCGTTTTCCATTTTACCAATGGTTTGTTTGGTTTCTCAATTACTTGGGGAATTGTATCAGGACCTCGTGGACAACGT
>JARBUM010000157.1 GCA_029239675.1 Pelosinus sp.
GTAGAAAATTGTGGTGAAGTAGAATTGTATGGAATAGTGAAAGAAGTTTATGAATATTGTATACAATATTACTTGTCGCATTTAGTAACATAAAGAGAAAGAAGGAGATACTTATGAGAAAAATGAAGACGATGGATGGAAATACTGCTGCAGCTTATATTTCTTATGCCTTTACAGACGTGGCGGCAATCTTCCCAATTACACCATCCTCACCTATGGCAGAAGCCGTTGATGAATGGTCCGCTCAAGGTAAGAAAAATCTTTTTGGTCAAACTGTAAAAGTTATGGAAATGCAGTCAGAGGCTGGTGCTGCTGGTGCTGTACATGGTTCTTTACAGGCGGGTGCCTTAACAACTACATATACTGCATCCCAAGGTCTTTTGCTAATGATTCCTAACATGTACAAGGTAGCTGGAGAATTGTTACCAGCTGTTTTTCATGTTAGTGCTAGAGCATTGGCTACAAATGCTTTGAATATATTTGGAGATCATCAAGATGTTATGGCTGCTAGACAAACTGGCTGTGCTTTACTTGCTGAAAGTAGTGTACAAGAAGTTATGGATTTGAGCGCTGTTGCGCATTTAGCAGCAATAAAAGGTAAAGTTCCTTTTATTAATTTCTTTGATGGATTTAGAACATCTCATGAAATTCAAAAGATTGAAACTATAGAATATGATGAGTTGGCAAAATTATTGGATGGTAATGATGTAGATGCTTTCAGAAGAAATGCCTTGAATCCTGATCACCCAGTACTTCGTGGTACAGCACAAAATCCTGACATTTATTTCCAAGAGAGAGAAGTTTCCAATAAATATTATGATGCATTGCCTGAAATTGTAGAAAACTACATGGCTGAAATTAATAAAATCACTGGAAGAAATTATCACCTGTTCAACTATTATGGTGCGCCAGATGCTGACAGAATGATTATTGCAATGGGCTCAGCATGTGAAGCAATTGAAGAAACTGTGGATTATTTAAATGCTAATGGTGAAAAAGTTGGTTTGTTGAATGTTCACTTGTACAGACCATTCTCCATCGAACATTTCTTCAAGTACATACCTAAAACTGTTAAAAAGATTGCTGTTCTTGATAGAACAAAAGAGCCTGGTTCTTTGGCTGAACCTTTATACCTTGATGTAAAAACAGCCTACTATAATTGTGAAACTCGCCCACTGATTGTCGGCGGAAGATATGGTTTGGGTTCTAAAGATGTAGTACCAGCTCATATTGTTGCTGTTTATGAGAATTTAAAAGCTGCAGAGCCTAAAGATGGTTTTACTATTGGTATTGTTGATGATGTAACATTTAAATCATTGACAACTGCTGCAGATGTTGACACTACTCCTGAAGGAACAAAAGCTTGTAAGTTCTGGGGTCTTGGCTCTGATGGTACAGTTGGTGCTAACAAGAGTGCAATCAAGATTATCGGTGATAAAACAGATATGTACGCCCAAGCATACTTTGCCTATGATTCTAAAAAGTCAGGCGGTATTACAGTTTCTCACCTTAGATTTGGTAAAAAACCAATCAAGTCTCCGTATTTGATTAATAAAGCTGATTTTGTAGCTTGTCATAATCAATCATATGTAGATAAATATGATGTATTGGCTGGATTAAAACCAAATGGCAATTTCTTGTTGAATTGTATTTGGGATCAAGATGATCTGGAAGAAAAATTACCAGGCTTCATGAAACGCTACATTGCAGTAAATAATATCAATTTCTACACATTGAATGCTGTTAAAATTGCGCAAGAAATTGGCTTAGGCGGCAGAATTAACATGATTATGCAATCTGCATTCTTTAAACTGGCTGATATTATTCCTGTTGAAGATGCTGTTAAGTATTTGAAAGACGCAGTTGTAGGTTCCTATGGTAATAAAGGTCAAAAAGTGATTGACATGAACAATGCTGCAATTGATAAAGGCGTAGAATCCATTGTCAAGGTTACTATTCCAGAAAGCTGGAAGAATGCTAGTGACACCAAAAAAGATGCAGCACTTTTTGCTTGTGCTTGCAGTTCTGCTAACAAGAAAGAAGTACCTGAATTTATTGAAAAAATCCTTGTTCCAATGAATAGACAAGAAGGCGATTCCTTACCAGTAAGTGCTTTTGTTGGTAGTATGGAAGATGGTACTTTCCCACTTGGAACATCTGCTTATGAAAAACGTGGTATTGCTATTAATGTTCCTGAATGGCAAATGGATAAATGTATCCAATGTAATCAGTGCGCATTTGTATGTCCACATGCTGTAATCAGACCTGTTCTAGTGAATGAAGAAGAAATGAAAAATGCTCCTGAAGGATTTATTGCAAAAGCAGCTGTTGGTGTAAAAGACTTACAGTTTAGATTAGCAATTTCCCCTCTTGATTGTACTGGTTGCGGTAACTGTGCTGAAGTTTGCCCTGCAAAAGAAAAAGCATTGATTATGAAACCGCTAGATACACAAATGCATGAAGCAGCTTTGTGGGATTACCTAGATAATATTTCACCAAAAGAAAATCCTATGAAGAAAAACACTGTTAAAGGAAGCCAATTTGAGCAACCATTATTAGAATTCTCTGGTGCTTGCGCAGGTTGTGGCGAGACCCCTTATGTTAAACTTGTTACCCAATTATTTGGCGATAGAATGATGGTGGCAAATGCTACAGGTTGTACGTCCATCTGGGGTGGCAGTGCTCCATCGATACCATATACAACTAATAATGAAGGACATGGTCCAGCATGGGCTAACTCTTTATTCGAAGATAATGCTGAATTTGGTCTTGGTATGCATTTAGGTGTGAAAGCACTAAGAGATAAATTGGCTGCTACGATTAAAGAAGCTATGGAACTCAATATCAGTGCTGAGCTGAAAGCTGCTTTGGCAGATTGGGTAGAACATAAGGATAGTGGTGAAGGAAGTCGTGATAGGGCAGATCGTGTGACTGCGCTTGTAGCTGCAGAAAAAGGCGATAATGCCATATTGAATGAAATTGATAAAAACAGAGATTTCTTGGTTAAGAGATCACAATGGATCTTTGGTGGCGACGGCTGGGCTTATGATATCGGCTACGGTGGTTTAGATCATGTATTGGCATCTGGCGAAGATGTGAATGTCTTGGTACTTGACACTGAAATTTATTCTAATACTGGTGGTCAAGCTTCTAAATCTACTCCGGCTGCAGCCATTGCTCAATTTGCTGCTAGCGGTAAGATGACGAAGAAAAAAGATCTTGGCATGATGGCTATGAGCTATGGTTATGTGTACGTAGCGCAAATTGCAATGGGTGCTGATAAAAATCAAACATTAAAAGCAATTGCGGAAGCAGAAGCATATCCAGGTCCATCCCTCGTTATTGCATATGCTCCTTGTATCAGTCATGGTTTGAGAAAAGGCATGGGCTTCAGCCAACTTGAAATTAAAAACGCGGTAGAATGCGGATATTGGGGCATGTATAGATACAACCCAACATTAAAAGAGCAAGACAAGAACCCATTCATTTTGGACTCCAAAGAACCAACAGCTAATTTCCAAGAATTCTTGATGGGTGAAGTGCGATTTGCATCCCTTAAGAAACAATACCCAGAAACAGCTGATGCTTTATTTGCGAAGACAGAAAAAGATGCTAAAGAAAGATTGGCAACTTATAAAAGACTTGCACAATCATAAGATCTAAAAGTAGTCATTTCTATTAAAAGAGGCATTTGGTAACTCGCTATGCGAGTCGCCAAATGCCTCTTTCTTGTATAATGAAAATATTGTATAATAATATCCAAGATTATAATGAACAGTTGGCTTCTATAGTCGATTTTCTATAGAAGTATTATAATACTATTGTTAGATTGAGGAGGATATATGATTATGGAAATCTTATATCGCACGGGAAAACAGGAAGATAGTTTAAGCATTGCTGAAGGAATCGACCGTGCCTCAGGTGGAATTGTGGATTTTCTCTTCCATGATCTAGTAGGCCAATATACACCGGCCCAAGTGATGGCAAAGTCTATAGAAGAGAGACAAGGGACTGATTCTTATGAAAATGCAATTGTTGCAGAGTATCAAGATAATATTATAGGTGTTGTTTATTCTTATTCGGCTAAATTTCATGGCATTACGGATAGCACTAGGAGTTTCTTTCCTGGTGACCGCCTTGCATTTTTAAAAGACTTTTATAATTCAAGGGTAGAAGATAGCTGGTTCTTAGATTCAATTTATGTAGATGAAGAATTTCGCGGCGCAGGCATTGGGAGTAAGCTAATCCAATTAACAAAACAAAGGGCAAAAGATAATGGGCTTACTAAGTTAAGTTTAATGGTCATGGCTGATAATGCAGTAGCTAGGAGAACATATGAACGCAATGGCTTTGGGATAGTAAAACATATTGATGTACAAGAACATCCCCTCATTCCTCATAAAGGTGGCATTTATCTATTAGTAAGTAACTTATAACATTTTTTTATCCCTTCTAGAAAATGAAAATGAAAGCACCCCAAACGCAAGAGTTTGGGATGCTTTCACTGCTTTATTTAATATAGCGACGTGATCCGATATAGTGTTCAGTGTAATAAGATTCATCTAAAGAACTAATCGTCACTTGTTTTGCTGCTGAACTTGCGTGAATAAATTGTTGATTACCCATATAAAATCCTACGTGGGATGCACCCGGTTTGTAGGTAGTGAAAAAAACTAAATCACCAATTTGTAAATTAGCTTTATCTACCGCAGTGCCAGTACTATATTGTTCAGCTGCTGTCCGAGGAAGAGTAATTCCATTTTTCTTCATGACAAGTTGCGTAAAACTTGAACAGTCAAGCCCTGTAGTAGGTGATTCCCCACCAAAGACATAAGGAACGCCCATATAGGTCTTAGCGGTAGCAATAATAGCATTTCCTTTTGCCAAATTGGCTGCTGAATTACTATCTGTTGATTGGGAAGGCAGAGATTTGATATTAACATTGGGGCTGTCAATTGTATTGGTTTTCCCCAATAAATTTCCTAATAACATTCCGATTAACACATTTAAGAAGTTAAAGGAAGAACTACCTTTGTTTGATGATGTTGTTGTTGTTGTT
>JARBUM010000045.1 GCA_029239675.1 Pelosinus sp.
ATTTGCAATAGCTGCAGCTATAACATTTTCTGCACCAGTAATATTGGTCTTTATACATTCCATCGGATTATATTCAGCAGCAGGCACTTGTTTCAAGGCAGCAGCATGAATAACGTAATCCACACCACGCATAGCCTGTTCAAGACGATTACCATCTCGTACATCACCGAGAAAATAACGCATACAAGGTGCATTAAAGTCCTGTTGCATTTCATACTGTTTGAGCTCGTCCCGAGAAAAAACAATAAAACGTTTCGGTGCATACTTTTCTAATATCATTTTTATACAATAACGACCAAAAGAGCCTGTACCACCAGTAATTAGAATTGATTTATTATTAAACATAACCCACCTTCACTTTCTTAACCATTATGGCATTCTGCAATAGATTCTACGGTTCTCTTAAACTCTTCTTTATATTTTTTAACATCATCTTTAGAATTTATTTTTTTCACAAAATCTTCAAATCCAATATGTTCACATCCCTGTATATGTGCGCCTCCCTGAGTCGCATTAAAAAATTGAATATCGGAATGTTCTCGTATATAATTTTCAATCCACATTTTATATATATATAAATTTCTGGGAGCATAAACTTTTCCATCTAGAAAATAATCATCTAGTTCTATTAGCGTCTGGAAACAATTATCAGAAATAGTTGTATAGTTTGCAGTACCAACAGTATGTGTTTGTTTATTTGAATAAGCCAAATCTTGACCGACAAAACATAGCTGCTTAGCTCCCAAGTGAATTAAACAATCTAGCAAGGTTGTAGCCACTGACCCACCCGTTTTGATAAGTGCTGCACTACAGTTTTCAGCCAACTCCTCAGCTTCCTTCATACCCTCTTGTAATAGCATAATCTTCATACCAGCATACATGGAAATAACCATTGGTGAAACTGTCCCTAAATAAAATAAAGGGATCATTTTTTGTTTTTCAAAGTCTACTGTTGAAAATTGATTGGACAAACTATCCAGTGGGTCGGTGAGCATAAAAAAATCAGGCATAATATTATTAGAAAGTAAAGGTTTCAAAGCAGTTCCTACGCAACCAATAAATACTTTATCTTGATATTTTCTTAACATCTCTATGCTTTTTTGCAAAGATGGTCCTGCTGCCACTAAGATCATTGGAGCAGACTCCAACAGGTTATTTAACAAACCACTTCTATCGATTTTTGCTTTTTTTATATTGATATCAAAATGTTCATTTAGTCTTTCTTGGTGCATTAACATGCTATTTACATTTACTTTAAAGGTTTCCAATATGTTTTTAAATGCAGATAATGATTCGGGAATAATTCTTAATGAAGCAGGATGAATAATAAGATAGTCTCTTTGATCATCGAATCTCTTCCATTGGCTCATTATTCGTTGTTGATTATCATCAACATAAAGTGTAATTCTATCATTATTAAGTAGATTTACTATTTGTTTTTCATTCTTAACAAAATTATATAATTCAACATTAAAATCCCAAACTTCTATTTCCTGTTTGGTATCCCTCGTTGCTTCAATAATTTCCGAAATATGATAGCCGCATCCTAAGCCATAAACTATTATTTTTTTCTTACTTCTAATTTGCTCAATATGACTTCTTACAAATTCCTGTGCCTCTTTTTGTGGATTATACAAACTATGTAAAAGAATCCTCTTGTTATTAAAAATAAATTGGCAAGTTATCTCATTTGTCTTAGTTGTTATCAATTCAATTCTTTTCTTAACGTCCATAGATTTCTCCACTTTTTCTTTAGCTCACTAGTTTCGTATGACAACGTTGTTGCAATACTCTTAACGATTCTCCAATTTCATATTCCAATATATCCGCTAACAGCACATAATCTTTATCAGCCATTGCATGTTCCATAACAGATAATATATTACGCAGTTCTGACGTTTTTTCATCTTCAATATCATTAATATTCGCTGACTTTAGCGCATCCATTGCCTCCACTAACCACATAAGTCCTTCAATATACTCAACCAATTGAATAGTACCTTGGGACTCATTCCCTGTTCTAAAATTAGTAGCTATATCATCAGAAGCATAGATTAAATTATCTAAGTAACTTTCCATGGAAGTAATTAAATCAAAAACTTCATTTTCCATTATTTTCCTCCGTTAGTTTCATATAATCAAACAACATTTTCCGTACTGCTACTGCGATCTTATTTAATTCACTATAAAGAAAATAGTTTTTTTCCGCAATCGCTATTTTATCTTTTTTTGCATCACTATCTTCCTCTGTTTTCCAAAAACTTAGTTTAATAAGTATTGGTCTAACAATAAAAAATAAAATCCCATCTTTTTCTTTCATTAAAGAAAGTTTTTCGTCAATAGCATTCAATTGTAATAAGATAAAATTTATTCTATTTATATCATCTTTTTTGACACTTTTAGTTAATTGTTCAGCTATTTTCTTCCCTTTTAAACTAATCTTGATTATTTCATCTAAACAATTTATCATTTCATTTCTAATACTGTTTAGTTTTGCTTTACAAGGACCTATTTTGTTCTCTAGTAAAATTTTATCAATTTCTAATTTAATATTTACTTCTTTGTTACAAAATTCATTAACAAATTGTGTGAATTCGATTACTTTAGTTCCTTTTATTTTTGCCCCTTTTAAAGTTGCATTATAAAATCTTTCATCCTTACAAATACTTATATAGTTTTCGAACCAATCTCTCATGCTTATATAGGGATAATCAGACATAAGTTCACTGCCGTCATTAGCTTCAATAGGTACTAACGTTTTATTTTGGTCCGTAATATTCACACGATGAATATTACCCTCAGCATGAGACACACCTCCTGTATACCCTAAATCCTGACCAATTAAACAAATTGGTCCGCTTGTGATTCTACAGGCAATATCTAAAGCACAATTAGCTACTGACGGGCCCATATGCACAACACCTGTCTCAAACTCCAAAACTTCATCATACCATTTACTGACTTCCTCAGAACTAAACTGAAAAACCACCTTAGGACCTCGGTATTCTTCTAATATTTTGTAATGAATAGTTGGTGAATAAAATAGTGGTACAGTATCATATTTTACTTCTTTAAAATGATTGTAATTGGGGATACCACCATCTAATGAGACAATAATGTGAGGAACAATATTGTTTTTTTGTAATACAGGAGTCGCTGACCCTGCACTTATAATTAATGCCCGTTTATAAACAGTCTTTAACATTTCTAATTCTGCAGTTAATGATGGACCTGCAGAAACAATTACCACAGGGATGGAAAATTTTTTATTAAAATGTAATAACGAAGAAGATTCTAATGCATATTTTATATTTTTCAAATAATTCTCCTGCCATTCTATCGCAAAGAGCCTTACTGTATTCAAATTCATTATAAAATACATAAATGCAATTTTTACATTCTCAAAGATCTCATTAACAGGATATAATTTGTCATAATTAGGACCAATAAAAACTTTATTTTCGGTAAATGACTGTTGCCCAATCAATCCTGCAACTTTCGATTGTATTTCGCTCCCTTTATTATCGCCTACAATTACAACTACTCTCTTGTCATTTATGACATTGTCAATGTCTGTATGACTTACAGCTAGTTCATATATTTCTTTAAATGGTTCAATAATTAACAATTTATCTTTCTCATCCATTTTTGACAACAAGGCCTTAGCTTGGTAGCCTAAGCCAAAACCTATTATAATAAATAGATGGTTTTTTTCAAAAAAGGAATCAGCCCAAATTGCAGCTTCTTTAGTAGGATCATATTTACTATGTAGGTAGAACTCTTTATCCTTATGAATAACTTTTAAAGTATTGTCTCCACTTTTTGTTAATTCCATTTGCAAATTCATATTTACTGATTAACTCCCTCATATATCGGCTTGTGCAACACATCAAAACAGTCTGAGCAATACTAAGAAAAAAGGTCAAAGGATAATCCTTTGACCTTTTAACTTTCTTAAAATTAACGAAGTAACTGAAGCACTCCTTGAGGAGCTTGATTAGCTTGAGCCAACATTGCTTGTGCAGCTTGTTGAAGAATATTGTTTTTGCTCAAAGCCATCATTTCTTTTGCCATATCTACGTCACGAATACGAGATTCAGCAGCTTGCAAGTTTTCAGCGCCAGTATCCAAATTCTTAATTGTGTGTTCTAAACGATTTTGAACAGCACCAAGGTTGGAACGTTCAGCAGAAACTTTTTCAAGAGCTTTATTAATATTAGTGATCGCTGTATTAGCTTTGCCAAATGAGGTAACTGTAATAGCACCAGCACTCAAACCTAATGCAGTAGCTGTCATTGTATTGATGATTAGTGAAATCTTTTGACCGCTGTTAGCACCTACTTGGAATCTGTAGGAAGCTTTCTTAGAAATTACTTTTTGCGTATTGAACTCTGTTTCACCAGCAATACGTGTAATTTCTTTTTGCAATGCAGTCATTTCTTTAGAAATTGCTGTACGGTCAGCAGTAACGCTTGTATCATTAGAAGCTTGTACTGCTAATTCTCTCATACGTTGAAGAATGTCATGAGTTTCATTCAAAGCACCTTCAGCAGTTTGGATAAGAGAAATACCATCTTGAGAGTTTCTAGAAGCCTGAGTAAGACCTCTGATTTGACCTCTCATTTTTTCAGAAATTGAAAGTCCTGCAGCGTCATCACCAGCACGGTTAATTCTGAAACCTGAAGATAACTTTTCAGTTGATTTTGCAACTGCACCATTGTTAACTGATAATTGACGATGAGTATTCATAGCTGCTAAGTTGTGATTAATAATCATTGTATATTCCTCCTTGATTTTTACTCCAAGCATCCTTGCCTGGAAAATTTTATTGCTAATGGTACAATCCTACCGGCCGGAAAAAGATTGACCATTTACAACTTCCATAATATATATCGCTATACATTTCTTAGATACTTAGGACCATTTTAGGGTATATTTTGCTGTTTTTGTACTATTATAGCTATTTTTCTTGATTTAACTCTCTCTTTCGACTATTTTAAACAAATTATTAATTTTAAAATAAATTTTACACACCCTCGTCCTATTCTGCGCCCCCTCGCAAGAGGGGCATTGAATAGAAAAATAGCCCCTACCATTATAAGATAAGGACTATTTCTCAAAAATATATTTTAGCTTTTCCAATCCATACGTAAACCAATAGTTGGATTGTTTAACCCATCATAAGCCCGGGATAGACTTTGGTTCTTTTGTTCCATATTCAGAATATATTGTACCTTATCAGCCATAATATGATTGATTTTGGCAATTTCAGTACACATCTCCTGTCCTTGCTTTGAGTCTATAAAATCTTGGGAAGGTTTATTTTCAATCATAGATTGCAAGCGTTCACGTTGTGATAGCAACTCTAAAAACATTTCACTATCCTGCCTATCTAGAAACTTATTCATCTCTTTTGTTAGAAATAAATAATCCTGCCACAGTACAGATATAGACTTTTCTGTTAAAACCATCTTAATTACCTGCGGCGCGCTGACCACGTACCAACTTCATAGCTTGGTACCACGTATCGCGAAGCTCCTGCAGCATATTTTTCACCTCACCGAGCTGAACTATATCCTTTTTTGCATTCGCTTGCAGCAGCTGATATTCCATATATTCATATAGTGGATCTAATTGCTTTGCAATCTCATATTGCATGTCAAGAGTTGCGCGAAACTCTCGTATAATTTCCTGAGACCTGATATTGGCGTTATGAGCCTTCTGCATGTCGTTGTTTTCAATCCCTTGAATGCTCTCTGCAACAAAACGAATAGCACCATTATACAACATCAAGGTTAATTCCTCAGGTGATGCCGTCATTGCTTGTTGATTCTTGTACTGATTCGCAACATTCATATTTTTTACCCCCTACTAGCTACTCTGGCCAAGTTGTTGCGCCAACCAAGAGCTTTGGCTATTCAGCTTACTTAGTGCAGTCTCCATGGCTGAAAACTTTTTATAATAGGTTTCTTCCATTTCCAGCAAACGTCTGTTCATGTCGGTCAAAGTTTTTTCATATTCCTTAATTTTCTTTCCTAAGTTGCTTGTAACATCACTACTAGCCGAATCCGATGTCCCCGCATCAATCTTTATTTTATCAATGGCTGTTTGCAGGCCATCATACAGCCTTACCGCAATACCATCTTTACTTGCCGTATCACCATCTGAACCAAATATTTTTTGAACAATCTGTGGATCCGCTTCCAGCGCTTTTCTAAGTTTATCTTCATCCAAATATAGCTTACCTTTTTCTGAATAAGCACCACTAGTAATACCAATGCTTGACGCTGTGGTATAGGAACCTGTTAATCCTGAAATAGGACTGGAGAAACTATCTCGCATTCCATAAGCCAGTGTGCTTAATGTAGGATCATTCCTAAGCATTCCACTCTTAGCCTTTGCCTCCCAAACTGTAATCTCAGTGTCTGACATATCTGCTCTTTGCTCGGAAGTTAAAGGTAGAAAGTCTTTGTACTTAGTTTCATTTACTTCAGTATTAACGAGCCCCAACATAGTATTATAAGAAGCAATAAATGCTTTTACATTAGCAATAACCTTATCATTATCTGATGATACGGTTATATTGGTTGTCCCTGCACCTTTAAGGCTGTATTTTACCCCTGATATGGTAAATTCATTAGTTGTAATACCCAAGGTAGCCGAACTTACACCATCCAAGGTAAATTGAGCATTTTCACCTAAATTACCTGCTGCCACAGTAGGTACGGCAGTATTCAATTTTAAATTATTCAGGATTGTTGTAGCTTCTGCATTACTTCCATTACCACTTAAATCAATCTTAGCGTCTGCTCCGGAATTCGTACTATAGAGAAAGAATCGATTCAAGGTGGCATCATAATTTGCCTTAACATTAAGTCCTGCCGTATTATTGATGGCACTGGCAAAATCATTTAAAGTACTGACTGCATCAACGGGGATGTCAATACCATTGATCTTAACAGTCGTGTTCGAGCTAATGCCTAGACTACCGCTAACGGCAGCACTACTGGCCATGCTAGCACTTGTGGCCAGCTTGGTTACCTGAAGGGTATGGGGAAAATTTACAGCACCCGCAGTTGCTGTTGCGGTTGCTATTGCTTCAGTAGAAGATGCAGCAAGTTTTGCTGACAGGCTACTGGACATTTTAAAATTTAGAATTGTATTATTACGAAAATCATTAAGAGCCTTATACATCGTATTATAATCTGTTTTTTTCCATTCAGCCTGTGTCTTTTGCTGCCCTATTTTATCATAATTAGCACGTTTGGCCGTCATTAAACTTTTAACTAGAGCATCTGTATCTAGTCCGCTATTGCTAATTCCCGTAAGTCGAATTGTCATTATTATCGCTCCCTTTCATATAACTACTTATGCGTGCTTATCTAGTAGAATCCCAATGTACTCTCTAATTTTCGCCTTTGTATCTAAAAATTCATGGGGCGGAAATTCTTTTAGCACTGTATCATCTTTACTGTCTACGACTTGAACAATCAGAGTATTTGTTTTCTCGTGCAAGACAAAACGGAGATCAGCATTTAATAATTTCATAAATCTATTCATTTCTTTTGTTTCTTTTTGCGCCTCATCATAAGTTAACTCTTTCTCCACTTGTTCTTTACTATCTGTGCTGCTTTTTTTACTATCCGCTTCCCGCAGTTTTATAGATACTTCAGCTTGAGATTGTTCCCCTTGTAATGGAACATATACTGGTGTTGGAGTATAATTCGTACCGGCATTTGTATTTTTTACTGCACTAATTGCCATTTACAATACACCTCTACTTCATTTTATACATTTTACTTTTCTTTATTGATTCCCTTTAGCAGACCCATTTCACTTGACTCGATAGAGACTACAGCTTGCTTATTTTCAATTACGATAGCATCATATATTTCACCACGGTAAATTTTAATCTCTCTTGGTGCATCAATAGCTAACCGAATGCTATCACCTTTAACTTCAACAACAGTAATTGTAACATTATCACCTATGACAATACGTTCACCAGCTTTTCGTGTAAGGGCTAACATGCTATTGCCCTCCCTTATCCGCCTGCTGGGGCAATCCATCAGGGAAGACACGATGGCGAACATTGTATGATGTTTTATCTAGAACATATTGCATAGCCTTACGATTTTGCCAATTGACAATGATCGGCGCTAATAAGTTTGCCGTCATTTCTTCTAACTTTTCCGTCATTCTGATAATATTAAAGATTTGAGGAGGATTTTTATCTGAAAAGCCTAACGCCTTGACAATACTATTATCTAATTCAAAATCATAATCAGGAAAAAAACTAAAAGGTTCCATTATCATAAATGTCAAATCAGGTTCATTGACAGATTGCAAAAATGCAAATGGACTATCTACGTCATACGGTAAAAAGGCAAATACTTTTTCGTCGATAAAACCAGGTATTCCATGGGGAAATTGTAAAATAGCTTGTTCTGAAACTTCAATTTCGCCAAAACGCGTTGATTTGACTTTCATTATCCTTGCACCACCTACTTTATTCATCTTTTAAAGCATTAAATCTACTTTTGGTTCACTTGTCCACATGCGAATACTTGGATATTGAGTAATACTGATATCAACCTTACCTGGTTGATAATTATTTTGTACACTACCTCGCTGCAAATTTAAATCAAATTTACCAGGTATAAAATTAGTTTGCGGACGGTTAAGTGTATAATGAATATCGGGTTTTTCTAGTGGTGCCCACGTAAGTTCCCTCATTTCAGGGAAATTAGTTTGTGCTGCGATTGCTACAACAGCTTCTTCTTTTGATTCAATCAATGCCATTCGATCGCCTTCTTGAGCAATTTCGGCAATTGCTTGTAATCCAGCATTTCTACTATCCTGTGCATTGTCTCTCGAAAAAGACTGCCAATTTTTTATCCCATAAGAATATCGGAACGGTGTTCCATCAATTTCTAAGGTACCCTTAGGTTGACGGATTTCTAACTTAGCTGCTTCTGTATCTAATTGAAGCTGCGGTGGAACAATATTCAAATCTAAAGCAGTATTTTGTGTTTCAAATTCCATTGATATTGGTTGCGTAGCAACATTAAGTACACGCATAAACTCACCTCCCAGAATAGAAAGATATATGATTTTCTTTATCATTGTGAACGGTAGTAAAGCACTCTCCCTGAGTAGGGGATTGCTTCGTCCAACCTCCTCGCAATGACATTTAGTTACTGTTTGTAGTACAAAATATTACTATAAAGTCAACAGTCCACAAATTTTAGCTCAAGAAATCAACTAACGATGGTGGCAAGATCCTTGCTCCTACAGCTAAAGCAGCTTTATATACGTTCTCACTGGTTTTTTGGTCTATAATAGCCGCTGCAATATCAAGATCTTCATTGGCTGAAATATCACTGCTGATGGTAACGTTATTTGATTCCATCATGTTTTTTGCCATCTCATAAGTTGCCATGCGTGCACCAACTTCTGTATGCTTTTTCAATTGTGCATTATGCCCCGCATCAACATTCCCTAGTCCAACATTCGACACCCATGTAGTATCCGTACCATTTACGCCGTTGTTGGGTACATGGAAACTGTATGTTCCATTAACTGCATTTCCAGCATTTGCGACAATATCTAATACCACACCATTTGATAGGGTAACATTAGAAGGATTCCCTGCAGTTGTCGCAGCTGCAATCCAGGTATTTCCTCCATCCTCCGAGTAGGATGCCCCAGTAACTTGTCCTGCAGCAACACCATCAATTCTC
Organism: Pelosinus sp.; assembly: GCA_029239675.1. Taxonomy (GTDB): domain Bacteria; phylum Bacillota; class Negativicutes; order DSM-13327; family DSM-13327; genus Pelosinus. Next base: position 9,744 of record JARBUM010000045.1, read on the forward strand.
ACAGCATAATTCGTATAACCTGTTCCGGTATAAGTTCCGCCTATAGTCGCATCACCCACGGCTCCAGACGTTTTATTCGTTGAGCTTGTTTTTACTAGCTCTTGTTTTAGATTAATCAAATTACTAAATATATCCATCGTAGGTTGTCCATAAATATAGCTAATAGGACCAAACACCTCGTCACCAGTAAGATTTATACTATCCTCACTTGGGTTAGCTACCCCTGGCTTTATTAACATAGAAATTTTATTCATATCCCCATTATAGACAACTACATCTTTGACAAGATTCGAGTTGGGATCTTTTATTTGTTTGCGTTCAAAAGGTTTCGTATCATCCATCTGTCCAGCAAATACATAGCGATCACCAATTTTTGTATTGCCAATTTGAACAGCTTGGTTAATCAACTGGTCAATTTCTTGGCCAATTGCTTCTAAAGCATCTGCCGGTTTAGTATCATCAGCACTTACTGTTAATTCTTTAATCCGTATCATAATGGTGCTTAAGTCACTCATCGCTGCATCAGTGGTCTCCATCCAGGAAAGAGAATCACTCACATGTTGTGTAAATTGATCATTCATAGCTAGGTTAGTATTGAACCGTAAACTACGGATGGTCTTAATAGGATCATCTGAGGGGCGATGTATTGCCTTGCCATCTGACAATTGTTCTTGAATCTTGCTTTGTCGTTCCAAGGATTTATTAAGAGCACCTAAGTAGTTATTAGACATCATATTATTTGTAATTCTCATTGATTACCTACCTTCCTACTACGCCAGTCTTGTTAATTAACGTATCGAACATCTCATCCATTGTGGTAATAATACGGGCCGCTGCCGCATAGCCCTTTTGGAAGCGAATCATATTCGTCATTTCTTCGTCCACACTAACTCCAGAAATAGACTCTCGCCAGTTTGTAATCTGACTTATTAACGTTACTTGATTTTCTGTTAATTTTTGGGCACTTTGTGAATCTACTCCCAATGTTCCAATGGCCGCACTATAATAGGTATCTAAAGAAGCATTACCTAAGATAGCAGACTTATCAACCTTTAACCGATTGGCAAGATTCACTGCATTATCTCCGGCTGCATTACCTTGACTGACAGAAAAACTATATTCATCACCAGTAGCATTATGAGAATCTGTAGGTATCTGTATCGTCACAGCTCCAGAGGAACCAGCTAAAACAAAAGAAGGAGGCGTTCCAGTTGCAGCCGTCCAAGTAAGGCCGCCATCTAAAGAAGAGGTTACACCAGTTACCGCACCGCTTGCATCCGCAGTAATCTTAACCCTATAATTAAGCGGTGTTGTAGCTGTGTAGGTACTCGTCACACTGGCAGTGCTGCCAGCCGCATTCGTCTGCTCTATTGTCAAATTATTAATAGCTGTTTTAGCAGCAATCTTACTTAGACCGTCTGCCGTATTAAACAGTGATGGATTAACTTTCAATTCCGAGATCCACTGTAGCCCATTGCCAGCAGCAGGTGTAAAAGCAGTGTAATCTGTTGCACTATCGCCAAAGAAATTATTCCCTGTGCTATTGTCTTTTCCAAGTCCTTGTTTATGAACCGCATTAAATTCTTGTAATAGAAATTTGCTCATGGTATTTAATTTTTCTAAATATCCTTTTATACCATCTTTAGAATCACCGGCAGCAGTAGAATTATCTCGCATATCCAGTAAACCCTGTATTTCTCCACCTCTAAAGGCAAGGGGATTGGTTCCACCTTTTACATACACCTTATTTATTTCATAACCATAATCTGGGTCATTCATGGATCTTGCTTCCAAGGTTTCAAAGCCAGCACCAGAAACAAGAGGTACACCAGCTGACTGAATCGAATAAGCCCCTGACCTGTCCTCATTAACCGTTACACTGACAAGCTGAGACATTTGATTCACTAACACATCTCGTCTATCGCGTAAATCATTGGCATGATCCGTTCCACCTGTTTCAATCTTGACAATTTGACGGTTTAGATCATAAATCTGTGAACTGAGTTCATTAACTTTAGATACCTTTATGTCAACAACCGTATTTGAGTCAGTTATCATGTCATTTAACTGCTGGGTCGCATGTTGCACAGCATCGACCAGTTCGACACCACGCTGGCGCACCGCTGTGCGCATACCGTCATCTGATGCATTGGTACCTAAGGTTTGCAAGGAACTCCAGAAACTATTTAGAGTTGTCTGTACCCCTGTATCTGATGGCTCTTGAAATACCCCTTCAATTCTACTTAGATAATCTACAGTCATTTGACCCGCTCCCAAAGTCGATGACTCTTTCCAAAATTGTTTATCAATAAAAGCGTCTCTAGCACGAGTCACAGATGCAATATCAACACCTGATCCCTTTTGATTTACACCATACATACCATATAAATTTTCGGGGTTAGTCGTAACCAAATTTACTGATTGCCTAGAATAACCTTCTGTATTCGCATTGGAAATATTATGCCCTACTGTATCTAAGGACGCCTGTTGAGCATATAATCCGCGAACAGCTGTATTTAAACCACCAAATGTTGATGACATAGTATCACTCCATATATATTTATTACTTCATATGCTTATGCTTTTGCATCAAACAGGGTTCGTTTGGGTGCCTGTTGATCGGTTTGTCCTCCTGAAGCATAGGTAGGTCCCACCGCAATTTGGGATAAAACATTTACATTATAATTAATAAAACCGAGAGCTTGCTGGATAAGCTCAGAATTTAGGATCTGCAGTGGACCTAGTTGATCCATGATTTCTTTTAAGTCTTTACTAAATACTTCAAGTTGTTCTCTTACATCAGGTTTTGCTATTTTCTTCAGCGCTCCCAGTGAGACTTCAGCATCTTGCACACTGTGAGCAATCAAGATCTCTTTTATTACCTTTTCACGCATTTTTTCCAGCTTACTAATTTCTACAAGCAAGGAATCTTCTTGCTTTACTATCTTTTCTAGTTCTTGAGAATTAGCAGCTACCAACACTTTTTGCTTTTGCTCACTTAACGTTAGAAAAGCCTGACAAATGGTACGTATTTGATGTAACACATTTAATAGATTTTTCCACATTTCTTCCACAGGCCTCTCCTTTAACGCAAGTTGTCACTTAGCGTACGTCCAATTATTTTTTCAGCAATATCCTTAGAATTCACTTGATAATTACCAGCCTCAATCTTCGCTGAGAACTCATTCACCTTTTCTTGTCTAACATCGGGCATGGCAATAATACGTTGGAACATATGTCCAAACTCCTGAACACCTGGGGATAAAATCACTTGGTCTGGCTGCTGTGTATTCTTCCCTTTATCAGTATTCCCGCTCTTCCCAGCGTTGTTTTGTTCAGCGTATATCTTCAATACGCTTTGAATTTTATTACCTGAAATAATCATATTTAAGCACCTCACAATCTGCCGAAAAAAATCCTTCACTTATAGTATCGACAAAAATGGCCGGGACATTAATCCCCGCCACAATTTTTTTTATATTTATTTATCTTTTGTATACATCCGTACGCCCCGCTGGGCATCCGTCGAATTTTTGTCAGAATAAACAGTTTTTACTTGTTTAGTGAAGTTACTGCCGCACTTTGAACATAAGCGACCTTCAAAAATAGATATACCGCACATGTCGCAAGGATAACCTATCATATTAAGACCCTCAGCTTGTAATCGACCACTTTTCAACATACGCAAAATGATCTTCTCACTAACACCTGTAGCTTCATGTATTCGTTCAATAGACGCTTTGCCAAATTCACGTAAAAACTCCCCAATCTTATGTTCATACACTTCCTCTTGCGCATAACATTCTGGGCACATACCACTTGGGTTTTCCATGAATAGCTTACCACATCCTGGACAGTTCTTAACATTCATAATAATCCTCCCTGCTATAATAAGAAATTTTTAATTAAATTTAGAATTCCGTGAATAATATAAAAATCATATTTTATGTTCTTTATTATAGCAACACTTTCTTACTATTTCTATTAAAATCTGGATTTACTTTTGCTAAAATTTTACTGAAAAAATAGATTTTTAAATTTATTAGCAGGATTTTGTTGTTTTTTAGTCAAACATAGAATATAATTTGAATACTTTTATAATGAAAGGCTGTACGCTGTGGTTATGTTAACACTTATGCAAGGCCCTGAAATTTATTCTGGCGATGACATTATTATTGATAATGTCATCGCCAATCTGATGCAACTCATTCAACTGAAAAATGCAAATCTATATTTACACAGCCAGCAGGTAGCAAACTATGCCGTTAGTGTTGCTGCGAAAATGCGTCTCCCTCGGGAAGAAATTGAACGCATTCGACTGGCTGCTTTGCTGCATGATATTGGTCATCTTACCGTACCTAATGCAGTTTTAGCAAAAGTTCCCTATCTTTCCACTCGTGAAATGACCGTATTTAAAAACCATTGTAATGCTGGAAGCTCCATGCTGGAAAACATCGCTCAGTGTCAGGAGCATATTCCCTATATTCGCTATCATCATGAACGTTGGGACGGAACGGGTTACCCCAAACGCTTAAAAGGAGTAAATATTCCTTTAGGCGCCCGCATCATTTCTGTCGTTAACTATTATGATCGTTTCATCAATCCTTGTACTGAACATTGGAGAAAAACCAAAGAGGAAGCAGTACGAGAACTAAAAAACATGTCCGGAACGGCCTTTGATCCCGATATTGTAAAAGCTTTTATTGAGTCTTTGGGATAATTACAAATGCCCCCTATCTCGCTCCACTGGCCACTGCCAGTCCGTGGACAGATGCTGCTCCCGATTTTTTTAACATCTTAGCACATTCATCTAAGGTAATTCCTGTAGTAATAATATCATCCACCAACAATATATTTTTATCTTTCACCACTTCGGGGCGCGTTAAGAGAAACGCGCCCTTTATGTTTTCTTTTCGTTTTGACAGAGTAAGTTCCCATTGGGGAATCGTATGTTTATTACGCACTAGAAGATCTGGCGCCCAAAATAATTTTTCTTTTCTCGACCACTTTTTAAAAATAACCTCTGTTTGATTATACCCCCGCTCTTGCAGGCGTTCAGCATGCAAAGGCACAGGAATTACATAATCAATCGTTGAAAAATAATGTGGCAGTTTACTATTGCCTAGTAACCAACTTAGATGTATCCCATATTTCTTTTGCTTACGAAACTTCATATCGTGGATAATCCGCTTCAGTCCTCCTGTATATTCACATACTACCCGACAGGAATCTAAAGATTTCAGGCGATGCTCCATAATATTGAGTTCTCGTACCGCCAAAATAACAGATAGACAGGAATGGCACCAGGCGCCATGTTCCTGTACTAAAATCTTGCAGTAAGGGCATTTTGGGGGATATAGGATATTCAAGAAAGCAGTCCAACAGTCAGTTAGCACAATATCACCTCGTTACTAATGAATACTGTTACATCTTGAAACTACAGAGGCAATTCGTGAGAATATTTGAACCACAAAGACACAAATCCACTATCGTGGCACACAAAGAAAACACCAAAGAATACTTATAGCATACTTATAGCATCCCCTCTGTGTTCTTTATGTCTTTGCGGTCATTACTTTAACTACAATTCTTCGCCCCGCAGGCGTTCTGCGAGAAGGGAGTAGCGCCGTTTTGTACGGTCATTGGATAGAGCAGTGTTGAGGGCGGCTTTGCTGCCAAGGAGGATTACTCTTTCTTTTGCCCTGGTTACAGCTGTATATAACAAATTCCTTTGCAGCATAACATGATGTCCCGGGATTAGGGGCATAATCACCACAGGGTATTCACTACCTTGACTTTTGTGTACACTCATAGCATAGGCAAGATGTAGTTCGTCTAACTCACCTCTTTCATAAATTACATTTTGTTCGGGATAGCGAACTGCAACTCTGCCATTTTGAATACCAGTAATAAAGCCAATATCTCCGTTATATACTCCCTTGGTATAGTTATTTTTCATCTGCATAATCTTATCGCCTTCACGCAATACTTGATTAGCACTTGAAATGAAGGCTTTCCCCTCCGAATCAGGATTTAAAGACTGCTGAAGCAGTTTATTTAAATTCTCCACACCACATACTAATCTGTGCATGGGGGCTAAAACTTGAACATCATAAGAAACATTAAAACCTTCTTCGGGAAGGTGATCGTGACATAAATCTACAATTGCTTGAGCTACAGCATCACTATCATTAATATCTTGAAACTGAAAGTCTTTACTGCTTTTAAAATCAGGCAACATCCCTCGATTAATTTGATGGGCATTCATAACAATCATACTTTCGCCTGCTTGCCGAAAAACCTCAGTCAAACGTACTACTGGTACAGTGGATGAACGGATAATATCTTTGAGTACAGAGCCAGGACCAACGGCTGGCAACTGGTCCACATCCCCCACCAAGATAACGCGACAACCGTCGGGTATGGCCTGAAGAAAAGAATTCATTAAAGAAATATCCATCATAGAGACTTCATCAATAATGACAACCTCTGCATCCAAAGGTTCATTTTCATTACGCATAAATAAAGGCGCTCCCTCTACTCCACCTGTCGACTCCAGCAGCCGATGTACCGTCATGGCCTCTCGGTCAGTAGCCTCACTTAGGCGCTTTGCCGCACGCCCAGTGGGCGCCCCAAGGAGCAATTTAAAACCTTGATCTTCCAATACATCCAGCATACCTCGTACCACTGTGGTTTTGCCCGTACCAGGTCCACCAGTCAGCACTAATACACCGTGAAGCAAGGATGATAGAACTGCTTCACGCTGAGCTTCTGCTAGGGTAATGCCCGACTGTTTTTCCCAGCGATTCACAATAGCTGGCAAATCTTCATCTGGTGCTTGCTTGGCTGTATCTTTTAAACGTAATAATCGCTCCGCCACCCTTCTTTCTGCATAATATAAATGGCGAGGATAAATAAGAGTCATACCGTGAAAATCTTCTACACATAAGCGGTTGTCTTGAATTAATACGGACACATGCCTGGCAACATCTACAGAATCAATTAATAATAATTTGGCCGCTTCCTGCACCAGAACATCCTCTGGAACGCAGCAATGACCAGCTTGAGAAATTTGCAGCAACGCAAAATCAATGCCCGCAGCAATCCGCTCCTCATGGTTGCGTTCTAGCCCTAAGGACATAGCGATTTGATCTGCTGTACGAAATCCAATCCCTTGGACTTCTTGAGCCAATCGGTAGGGATTTTCCTCCAGGACACTAATTGCTAGGAATCCATACTGAGCAAAAATTTTACCTGCATAGGCCCCTGTTACCCCATTCATTTCTAAGAATAGCATGACCTCATGCATTTCCGATTGTTGAGAATATGCATCATGAATGGCCTCGGCCTTTTTCTTGCCGATTCCCTCTACTTCCTGCAAACGTTTCGGTTTTTCCTCAATGATTTTCAAGGTGTCCAGACCGAATTGTTTTACTAAACGCGCCGCCATAGCTGGGCCAATTCCCTTAATTGCTCCTGAGGCCAAAAAACGTTCTATACCTTTCACACTGGCAGGTGCTACTTTTTTATAACTTGTTGCTTTAAATTGACGGCCAAAACGAGCATGCTCCGCCCACTCTCCAGTTAGCTCCAGCTGTTCGCCCACTAAAGGTACCAGCATGCTGCCAACTACAGCTACAGACCCATTCTCATTAGACGGTTTTAACTTAAATACAACAAAACCATTATCCGTATTATGAAATATAATATTCTCTACGGTACCTTCTAAAAATTCCACAGCGTTACTCCACTCTAAAATAATATATATTACTTTTTTATTCGCAGGTTTCTGTCTAAATCCTGCCAAGAGCTGAAAATTGCAAGAAAATAGGAGCATAAGACTAGACAGCCAATCCATTTCGGTGTATCTTATAGAAATATGCAGTAAAGAAAATATAAAGGGGTTTATGTATGACTACTTATAACACAGCTGGCGTATGCGCCAAAGAAATAAATTTCGACTTAAAGGATGGAATTGTAACGAATGTCCGATTTAATGGCGGTTGTCCTGGAAACCTGCAAGCCATTAGCGTTCTAGTTGAAGGTATGCCTGCCGAAGAGGTTATAAAAAAGCTCAAAGGCATCACCTGTGGGCAAAAGACGACTTCCTGTACTGATCAGTTGGTAAATGCGATATTAGAACAAATGAAAAATAAGCAAGAACAATAAGAAATCGAGGCACAAAGGACACAAAGGGTTCTATTTATAAATTCTATTTTGTGTTCCGCATCAGCGGCATTGTGCCTTTGTGGTTCATCAATCTTATATTTTTCACCAAATAACCCCCAGAACATCTAATAAATAGATGTTCTGGGGGTTATTACTCTATAGTTTTGTTGCAATGATCTTGGATAAATCATTGATGCTACCAGTCAACTGCTCTAGCTTCCCTTCGATGCGTACTAATAGGTACACACTGATTACCATAGGAAACCCAAAGTTGGCTGTGTAGGCCAGTAGTTGATCCATAGGAAATGCCTCCTTATATCCACTGACATACCCCGCCCCTCTCTAGAGGGGAATTAGCCTCCCTCTAGAGAATAGCGTACTCATGCTATACCAATACTGCGGTATCTTTACTATTAATACGCGCTTCTACGATCTGAGACAAATTGCCGGTTTTGCTTTCAAAAACTTGCTTGGCGATAATGTCCTCCATTACCGTTCTCACTTCTGCCAAGGTCAGATTTTCCTTCGGATCAGCAATGCTCAAGGTTACATCCTTGCCACCCTCACTGCGAAAAACCATTTCTAGAGTTTTGGTCACTTCCCGTCACCTCCTTTCTTTAAGACAGCTGACTCCCATCTAGGCATTCAGCAAATTGCCTTCTTCTTGTCTACTAATACCTACTACTGCATGAGTTTGCAAATTAGCAATTGCTTGTGCTACTGCATACACATCCCCATCTGCGGCGCTAACTTTCACGTTTTTATAACTTCTTTGACGCTGCACTGGCTGACCACTGGCATTCACACCGTTTTCAATCATGATAATCATCTTACTGGTTTGAGGTACTTTCGTTACTGCCATCTCTCTCACCCCCTTTCACTGATATACATTCGAGCACATAAGGTTTTTAAACGTGCTAATCCTCTTTGCCGCAAATTATATACAGCCTGGGTAGTGACTCCCATTGTTACTGCCACATTTGTTAATGTTTCCTGCCCAATTATGGTCTTTAGTATTACTTGCCGTTGCTTATCAGGCAATGTTTCTACAGCAATTTTGAGTTCACGAGACAGCCATCTTTCTTCCACATCCTGAGCCACATCAGTGTTATCAGATAACTGAGAAAAAACATCTAGCTCTTCCCCCTCTTGACCGCCTTCCAGTTTTTCCTCCTGCCAAATACGTCGCTCCTTCTTGAATAAATTCCAAATGGCAAATTTAATCTTACTATCTGCATATCCGGCAAAATGCACACCACAATTTTCATCATAGGTCTTTACCGCCTGGACTACTGCCAACCACCCTTGTGCCTCAGCCTCCACAGCAATAGGGAACAGATGATTCTTACCAGCATATTTTTTAACTAATCCTGCAAAGCGAGTACATATTTCCTGAAAAGCTTCCTGGCCACCCATTTGAGCTTCTCTTACCAGTTGGTTTAATTCCATTTTTCTCACCTTATGGCGAGAAACCGGTTTCTCTTGTATTAGCGCTACTGCCACTCTACCATGGCTTATAAGGCAAAACAAAAGCCGACCTGCATGTCACTTGACACACAAGTCGGTTTAAAATAATAGAAAAAAATCCTTTTAACGCGAAGATGCGAAGCCGCTAGCGCGGACACGAAGGACACAAAGGAGAATTATTAAACTCGCCTTTGTGTTCTTCGTGTATCTTTGTGACCTTCGCGTTTCATGTTTTTTGTCTTTTTAGTAGTCTATTCCTCTGTTAACGCCACCCAATCATCATATTTTTCAGCCAGGGTATTCTGGGCTTTGCTGTATTCTGCGGCCAACTGCCGACTGGCTTCCTGATCTTCGTGACTGGCAGGATCATTAAGGCGATATTCTAAAGCTTTCATCTCTAATTCTAACATGGCGATTTCGCCTTCTAGCTTTTGCTGGTTTTTCAGACTCTTTTCCTGATCGTTTCTACGCTGTCTTGGTCGGTCATTTTTCTTGGCAATGGATTCCTGTTTAACTACTACCTGAACTGCAGCAATTTCCTTTTGCTGAGCCAACTTTTTCTCACGATAATAGCTGTAATTCCCAGCATACTCCTCTAACTTACCATCTGCCAATTCCACCATGCAATTAGCCACTTTATCCAGAAAATATCGATCATGGGATACGGTGAGAAAAGTGCCGGGGAAACTTAAAATCGCTTCCTCCACTGCCTCTTTCGCAGGAATATCCAAATGGTTAGTCGGTTCATCTAAAATTAAAAAATTAGCTCCTGTCAACATGAGTTTGAGCATCGCCAGTCTTGACTTCTCACCACCGCTCAAATCACCAACGATCTTAAAGACATCATCTCCACGGAACAAAAATGCTCCCAAATAATGCCGAGCCCGCTCCTCGCTAAAACCGTATTCATGCATAATTTCATCGATTATCCGATTTTTCCCATTCAAGCCCTCATGTTCCTGAGAAAAATAGCCAACCTTTACGCGACTTCCCAATTTAACCCTACCACTTACGGGCGACAATTCACCTGTCAGCAATTTTAGCAAGGTCGTCTTCCCTGCCCCATTAGGACCTACCAACGCGACTCCATCACCTTTACGAATTAACAGAGACAATTTTTCAAAAATCTTCTTTTCGCCATAAGCAGCAGTCGTTTCTTCCAATTCTGCCACCCGTTCTGCACATTCACTCGGTGGATTAAAGCCAAAAAAGTCGAAACGAGCAATGTTAGCAGGCAATACAATTCGTTCCAAGCGCTGCAGCTGCTTTTCCCGCCCTCTGGCTTGCTTCGACTTAATCCCCGCTCGATACATCTGAATATAGGCTTCCGTTTT
>JARBUM010000046.1 GCA_029239675.1 Pelosinus sp.
ACGCCTAAGGAAATGACTCCTTTCATCTCAGCAGCAATGTCAAAGAAACGACGGATGCCTGAGGGAGGAATTGCTTTGACAGTTGGTGATATTCGATCGGACCAATTCATGGTGATACCACCAGCCTATGTTCTTCCTCTTGATCATCGATGATAACCCCTGCGTATTTATATTTTTTCAGCATAAAATTGGTTGTGGTACTAACGACGCCATCAATAGTAGACAATTTTGTAGAAACAAAGTCAGCAACTTCTCTCAGGCTGGAACCTTCAATAGTGACGGATAGGTCATATCCTCCTGACATTAGATATAAACCCCGGACTTCAGAATAGCGACAAATACGTTCAGCTATGGCATCAAAGCCAACTTCTCGTTGTGGAGTGATTTTGACTTCAATTACAGCTGTGACGTTATCTATACCAGCCTTTTCCCAGTCAATAATGGTCTGATATTTTACTATTATTTTCTCATCTTGAAATTTTTTTATAAGTGCGGCAATTTCCTCTGCAGGTCTGTTAAGCATAACCGCCAATTGCTCTGGGGATAAGGTGTGATCTTTTTCTAGGCATTCTAAAAGCTCTCTCATGGAAATGGTTCCTCCTTGATAAAATAATTAAGAAGACTTGATTCAAGTGGAGATTTAATTCTATCTGAATCGTAGTTGTCCTTATCCAGCGAACTTGGTCATCGGATAAAGTGAAAAAGTCATTGTATTTCTTAGAATACCACATATACTGAACAGAAGTACATGGATTTACAAAAAAAAGATAGGGTTATTGTAATATAATTTGAAAATTCAAGCGATATACTTTGGGAAATGGGAAGCGGAGGCAGAATTGAACCACAGAGAGCACAAAGGGAGCAACTTACATGGAATAATTATCTTTGTGGCCTTTGCGGTTCGCTCTCCGCTCTAGCCCGACCTACTTTCTTATCCTGTAGATTAGTTCTTTAGTTCATCAATTATCTATAGTATAATTGATATGATCTTTAATTGCTGTTCAATTAGAAGTAACGGGGGTAACTATGCGGAAAAACTGGGATTTATATTTTTTAGATATTGCATTTCAAGTAGCAGAGCGGAGTACTTGTTTAAGAAGGCAAGTGGGGGCTGTGATTGTGAAGGACAAACGTATTAAGGGGACTGGTTATAATGGTAGTCCAGCTGGTTTACCTCATTGTATCGATGATGGCTGCGCTATGCTGGAAGGACATTGTATACGCTGTATTCATGCCGAACCCAATGCCTTATTGGAATGTACGCCTGATGAAAGGCAGGGAGCTACTTTGTATTGTACAGACAGACCTTGTCCTGAGTGCCAGAAGCTAATTATTACTTCTGGTATTACTAAAGTCGTGTATGCCAGAGATTATACTCCTCATACAGATTGGTTCGTGTTATCCTCTATTGAGGTAGTCTATATGCCTAGAGAAAAAAGTGATCTTACTAGCTAGAGGTAGGGAAATTGTGTGATTAAATCTATATATCTACCAAAATTAAATAATTTGACTCCTACATTGGATTCCACTTTACTGAAAATTATGGAAGAGGCTGGCGAACTAGCCAGAGCAGTGCTGCACTTTTTACCTTATGAAAACATGCTGTTTCCTAAGGAAGATATTCCAAGTGTTGCCGAAGATTTACTGGCGGAGGTGGCAACGGAGCTGTTAGATGTAGCTCAAACCTGTGTCACCATGCTATTTGTGATGGAAGAATCCTACGGTATACAGGTAGATACCTTAATTCATGAGCATATTAGTAAATTGGAACATAAAGGATATCTGTTTGATCCCACCCTTCCATACAGCATCACAACGGTGGGTGAGTTTAAATATTTGAACTTGCCCCGCCTAATCTTAGAAGATGTGACGTTGTTGACAACCGTTTGCAAAATTCAAGAAGAGATAGGTGAATTTACCCAATTCTTAGGTAAGCGGTCAGGTGCATCTGGAGAAAGACCAGAGTTGGCAATGCAAGCCGCACTGTTAGGTTGTGCTTATGAATTATTAGATGTGGCTCAGTGTTGCTTTACCATGATGTATATTTTGGCAGAAAAGCACCATGTTAATATAGAAGAGCTAACAGCAGAGCATATCGCCAAACTTAGAAGAAAAGGCTATTGTATATAATGGAGAAAGAGAGCTTTCGCAAGAGATTCTAGCAGTGCAGAATCCGTTTGACAAGGCCATTCTCGTGATGTAAAATGGGATTGTTGCGTAGAAATGAGGTGCTAATTATGCAGACATATATTGTAGCGTTTACAATTGCTTTAGCGGTTGCTTATTTTGTAACACCGCGAGTAAAAGATTTTGCAATAAAGGTAGGAGCCTTAGATGCTCCAGATGATCGTAAAGTGCATACCAGACCTATTCCGCGAATGGGCGGTTTGGCTATTTATGCAGCTTTTGTTTTGGCAGTACTGGCAAGTATGTATGTTAGTCGTGAGATTATGGGTCTATTAGTAGGTGGTACGGTAATTTTAATTGTAGGTATTATTGACGACTTAAAACCATTACCGGCTAGAGTGAAACTATTAGGCCAGATTGTAGCGGCTGCTGTATTGGTCATGTTTGATATTAGGATTGAATGGTTAACGAATCCTTTTGGCGAGATGATCTATGTAGAGTACTTGGCAATACCATTGACGATTTTATGGGTGGTAGGTTTAACGAATACCGTAAATTTAATTGATGGTTTAGATGGACTGGCGGCAGGGGTATCTACGATTGCGTCAGTTACAATTTTGTTGGTAGCATTACAACAAAATTTCTGGACAGTAGCTGTTTTAACTGCAGCGTTAGCTGGCAGTGCATTGGGCTTCTTGCAGCATAACTTTAATCCAGCCAAAATATTTATGGGTGATACAGGTAGTATGTTTTTGGGGTATATGTTAGCAGCGATATCCATTCTTGGTGCAGTGAAAAGTGCAGCGACCATTGCTCTGATTGTACCTATCGTAGCCCTAGGGTTACCAATATTGGATACTGCTTTTGCGATTATTCGTCGTTATATGAGCGGGCGTCCTATTTTTAAACCGGATAAGGGCCATTTGCATCATCGCTTGCTAGAAATGGGACTGACCCAAAAGCAAGCCGTATTATTGATGTATGTTATAAGCGGTTGTTTGGGATTGAGTGCTATTGCCTTGACTGAGGTGAATAAATCCTTTGGGGCGTTTATCATTGTTGCTTTATTAGGTATTGCCTTTGTTGGCGCTAGAAAAATAGGTGTATTAAAAGCAACTAAGTCGATTGAAAGTCACTGAGGTTACATTTGGGGCGGGCATTATGCCTGCCCATTTTTATTCTGCGATTCGAAATATAATTTTTAAAAGTACCTAAACACGAAAAGACATTATGCTTATTTATTATTCTTTTTGTCTTCGTGCTTGAAAATATTTTTAAAACTGATTTAAAGGGGAGTATACATATGTCACGTATTAAAGTGATGACCGTATTTGGGACAAGGCCGGAAGCAATTAAAATGGCTCCAGTTATTTTAGAACTCAATAAACATCCTGAACATATAATACCGATTGTGGCGGTTACGGCCCAGCATAGAGAAATGCTGGATCAGGTACTGCAATTATTTCAGATTGTCCCAGATTATGATTTGGATATTATGTCTCAAGGACAGACGTTATTTGATATTACCTCGAGGGCTATGCATGGACTAAATGAAGTCTTGAGCAAGGAGAAACCTGATATTGTATTGGTTCACGGCGATACCACGACTACCTTCGCTGGAGCCTTAGCTGCTTTTTATCATCAAACAGCAGTTGGACATGTAGAAGCTGGACTTAGAACACATAACAAGCATTCACCTTTCCCGGAGGAAATGAATCGTAAATTAACAGGTTCCTTAGCGGATGTGCATTTTGCTCCAACGAAAACAGCAAAAGGAAATTTACTAAGAGAGGCTGTGGCAGAGGAAACTACATTTGTCACTGGAAATACGGTAATTGATGCGTTGTTAACGACCATTGATGAAAATTACAAGTTTGCTGATGAAACTTTGGCGAATATTGATTATGCTGGAAAACGAGTTATTCTCGTAACGACTCATCGACGTGAAAATTTAGGCGAGCCCATGCGGCATGTTTATCAAGCTCTTAGGGAGATTGTAACGGAGTTTGAAGATGTAGAAGTCGTTTTTCCAGTGCATAAAAATCCTCTTGTGAGGGACGTAGTAAATAGTGAATTAGGCGGCATTGAGAGAGTGAAGCTGATTGATCCCTTAGAGTATCAACCTTTTGCCAATTTATTAGCCCGCTCCTACTTTGTTCTCACTGACTCAGGCGGCGTGCAGGAAGAAGCTCCGGCTTTAGGGAAACCAGTGCTAGTATTGCGTGATAATACAGAGCGTCCTGAGGCCATTGAAGCAGGTACGGTAAAACTCATTGGTACAGACAAAGCTAGAGTATATGAAGAAACAAGGCTTTTGCTTGCTGATAATGTAGAATATAATACGATGGCAAATGCTTGTAATCCTTATGGCGATGGGCAAGCATCTCGACGTATTGTAGAAACAATTTTGTGGAAGTATGGATTTTCCCAAGAAAAACCTGATCAGTTTGGTAACTGTAGAATAGTTAAGGATTAGATGTGTTACTGAAAAAGAGCAATATTATGTAAAAATCCTGTTAATATTGCAGGCTTTAGCAGGATTTTCCTGTCGATTGTCGAAAAATGAATAATTACGAAAAATTAATGATAGACTGCTTTGCATACAATTCCTGGAGAAATTTATTTTTCTTCAGGAATACTAGGTTTATCTTTATTTGGAAATAATGATAGGCAGATAGAAAAATTAATTTTTTTGAAAATTCCTACAGGGACAGGCGAGTTGGCTTATGAGGTGAGTGCCATGCAAAAAGATAAAAACACATTATTGAATGGGCTAAGTACAGCGGCATCCATTGGTTTTTATTTAGCATCTTCCGTAGCGGCAGGGATTCTGCTGGGGAGGTTTTTTGATGGATACTTTGACATTTCGCCTTGGGGAACTGTGTGGGGAATTGTGCTAGGTATGGTAGCGGGAATGTGGGCCATGTATAAGAAAGTTGTAGGAGGAAGATAGAGGGTGAATCACTCTCTATACATATATGCAAGAGTACGTTGTTGAAATAAAAAAAACAATATTGCAAATGGCGGTATGGGGTATTGGTATCTGTGCTGCTGCTTACATTACAGGCCATGCGGGGAGAATCCCGGGATTGATTATCGGAGTTTTTACCAGCGTGATATATTTTCTATTGATGTGTTACCGCGTAAATAAATGCGCTGATATGCCTGTAAATCGGGCATTACTATATATGAAGGTAGGTTGGTTAATACGGCTTAGCTTTATTGTCATTATGTTATTGTTGTCAGTAAAAATACCAGGTATTGATTTTTGGTCAGCTGTATTTGGTTTATTCACGTTGCAAATCATCCTATTCTTACAGGCTGTTGTGCTTGTAACAAAAAGTTTTTTCTTAAAAATATAGTTGCATAGACGCGGATTATTGGCGTTTTAGCATATAGGGAACTTGGAATAAATAGGAAGGAGGGAGGGTATGGAACACGGTCATGAAATTGGGAGCCATCCGTTAGCACATTTTGCTGGTTTGACCTTTAATATGGATACGTTGATGATGACTTGGATTACGATGGCAATTGTCATTGTACTTGCCATTGCCGCAACGAGACGTATTGAAATTCGGCCGCGGGGTTGGCAAAACTTTTTAGAGATGGCTGTTGTCGCTTTGCTGGAACAAGTGGAAGCGAACATGGGGCCAAAAGGCCAAAAATTGGCACCGCTCATTATTACACTATTTTTATTTTTAGTAGTGGGTAATGAACTTGGACTGATACCGGGTTTTACATCACCGACTAATGATATTAATACTACACTAGGCTTGGCTTTAATGATTGTTGTAATCGTCCATGTTCTAGGGGTAAAAAACAAAGGATTTATAAGGTATATAAAACATTTTTTTGAGCCATATATTCCTTTTGTTATTATTAATATTATTGAAGAAGTGGCAAAACCAATTACGTTATCATTCCGTTTATTCGGCAATATTCTAGCTGGCGAAATTTTGCTGCTGGTCTTGGGTATGCTAGTACCTTATTTTGTACCCACATTGTGGTTGGCCTTTAGTGTGTTTGTTGGTGTTGTACAAGCATTCATATTTACCATGCTGTCAATATCCTATCTTTCGAACTCACTGCAAGACGATCATCATTAGGTAAAAATGCCGCAAAGTACATAGGTGTAATGATTATTTATCACAGCATTCAACAAGTATCGTAAATAAAAAAAGATTTTTAAGGGGGATTTTATTGTGGAACATGCAATTATCGTAGCTGCTTCCGTTCTAGGAGCAGGATTTGCCATTGGTTTGGCTGCAATTGGTGCTGGTATTGGTGATGGTGCTGTAACAGCAAAGGCAATTGAAGGGATGGCTAGACAACCAGAAGCGAAAGGTACTATTTTGGTTAATATGCTGATTTCAGTAGGTTTGATTGAGTCAATACCCATTATTGCTGCTGTAATTGCCATTGTATTAGTATTTGCCAATCCGTTTTTAAAGTAAGATCTTTATAAGGTTGCTGGCATGTATTTTCTTGCCAGTATCTCCTGATACCGCTCAAAGAGGAGGTGCTTTCATTGGTTGATTTGAATGGGACGCTATTAGCGCAAATTGTAAATTTTCTTATTTTAGTTGCCATTCTTGCCAAATTTGCATATAAACCGTTAATGCAAGGGCTGGCAGATCGTCAACAAAAGATTGCTGACAGCATTGATACCGCAGAACGTGAAAGACGAGAAGCGGAGCAGCTTAAGTTAGAGTACAAACAACAGTTAGTAGAAGCGCGCAGCAAAGCACAAGCAATTGTGGAAACAGCTGAAAAACTGGCAGAAGAGAACAAGGAAGAAATTTTAAGAGCAGCACGAGCAGAAAGTGCTCATATCTTACAAAAGGCACAAGAAGAGGTGGCTAGGGAACGTGAGCTAGCGTTAGCGCAGCTTCGCGGAGAAGTAGTGGCTTTATCTATGGCGGCTGCAACTAAGATTGTGAAAGAAAAGATGGATACGGAATTAAACGCTAGCTTAGTATCTGATTTTATCGAAAAACTAGATGATCAGAAAATAGGTGGCCTACCATGTTAACCAATCAGCTAGCCGTAAAATATGCCCAGGCTATTTATGAACTGGCTGCTGAAAAGGACATTTTGGAAGTGGTAGAACAAGAGCTGCGTCTGGTGGAAAGTACCATTGATTCTTATGATGACTTATCTACACTTATCTATCATCCTCAAGTACTGGTTCAAGCTAAGAAAGAAACCATTCATAAAGTTTTTGGGCAAGACATTACTGAGGTTGTTCTTAAATTTTTACTGTTATTGGTGGATAAACGGCGAGAAAGCATTTTACCAGAAATTATTTATGAGTATGTCAATATGGCGAATCGAGCTCAAGGCATTGTTGAGGCTGAGGTAACTACGGCTTTACCTTTAGTGGAAAGTCAACAGACAGCCCTTGCAGATAAGCTCAGTTTGGTAACTGGCAAAAAAGTAGTGTTAAAGACACAAATTGATCAAGGGATTATTGGTGGAATCATTGTAAAAATTGGTGATAAATTAATTGATGGCAGTGTAGTCCGCCAATTAGCAACATTGAAAAAAGCACTTTTAAATAATGAAGTGACAGGGATTGAGGTGACAGACTCCATATGAAAATAAGGCCAGAAGAAATAACTGCTATTATTAAACAGCAGATTGAAAATTACCAGGTGGACCTCAATGTAGACGATATTGGTACTGTTATTGAGGTGGGAGATGGAATTGCTCGTATTCATGGCCTAGCGAAAGCAATGGCAGGTGAATTGTTAGAGTTCCCTCATGAAGTATATGGCATGGTACTGAATCTGGAAGAAGATAATGTAGGTGCTGTTTTGCTAGGGGGAGAAACCTTAATTAAAGAAGGCGATACTGTACGTCGTACGGGTCGTATCATGCAAGTGCCTGTTGGTGAAGCCATGGTAGGAAGGGTAGTAAATGCTTTGGGTCAGCCTATTGACGGAAAAGGACCCATCCAGACTACGGAATTCCGTCCTGTTGAGTTCTTAGCACCAGGTATTGCGGATCGTCAATCCGTTAAACAGCCATTGCAAACAGGTATAAAAGCCATTGACTCCATGGTACCTATTGGTCGTGGGCAACGTGAGCTGATTATCGGTGACCGTGGCACGGGTAAAACAGCCATTGCTGTTGATGCGATCTTGAACCAAAAGGGACAAGATGTAATATGTATTTATGTGGCGATTGGCCAAAAGGCATCTACAGTGGCCCGTGTAGTACATACTTTAGAAGAAAATGGCGCAATGGCCTATTCCATTGTTGTTGTTGCATCTGCATCAGATAGCGCACCTCTTCAATATATTGCTCCTTATGCTGGTGTGGCCATGGGTGAGTACTTTATGTATAAAGGTGGTCATGTACTTTGTGTATATGATGACTTATCAAAGCATGCTGTAGCTTACCGTGCTATGTCACTATTATTACGTCGTCCTCCAGGTCGGGAAGCCTATCCTGGCGATGTTTTCTATTTACATTCCCGTCTATTAGAACGGGCTGCTAAGTTATCGGATGCCTTGGGTGGTGGATCCATCACTGCATTACCAATCATTGAGACATTAGCAGGTGACGTATCGGCGTATATACCGACGAATGTTATTTCCATTACAGATGGCCAAATTTTCTTGGAAAGTGAAATGTTCTACGCTGGTATCAGGCCGGCTATTAATGCTGGTTTGTCAGTATCACGTGTAGGCGGTTCTGCTCAGATTAAGGCTATGAAACAGGTTGCAGGGCGTCTGCGTCTTGATTTGGCACAGTACCGGGAATTAGCAGCGTTCGCTCAGTTTGGTTCTGATCTTGACAAGGATACAAAGGCCTCCTTGGATCGCGGTCAGCGTACCATGGAAGTACTGAAACAACCTCAGTATTCTCCTATCGTTGTTGAAGAACAGGTTATGATTATCTATACAGCTATCAATGGTTATATTGATGATGTTCCATTGGGAGATGTAGCTAAATTTGAACGCGAATTTGTCAAATTTTTAAGGTCAAATCATCCTGTTATCGGAGATACCATTAGAGATACAAAGGTTCTTTCTGCTGATACAGAAAATGCATTAAAGCAGGCAATTAAAGAATTCAAAGAAACATTTATTACTGACGATAAAACGGCGAGGTGATGTAAATGCCTAATGCACAGGATATACGCCGCCGTATAAAAAGCGTAAAAAATATTGAGCAAATTACAAAGGCTATGAAAATGGTGGCGGCTGCAAGGTTGCGTCGGGCTCAAGAAAAAGCTGCTGCTAGCCTTCCTTATACAGAAAAAGTTAGAGCAGTCTTAGCAAGCGTAGCCGGTCATGCCAGTGATCTTTCTCATCCTTTACTAGAAGTTAGAGAAGTAAAAAATATTGGCTACTTAGTGCTAAGTGCTGATAAGGGGTTAGCGGGAGCTTATTCTTCCAATGTAATTAAAGAAGTATTGCCTCATATTCGGGATAAAAATAATAGCAGTGTAATCGCTGTAGGGCGTAAGGCTAGAGATTATTTTAAGCGACGGGGATATACGATGGATGACGAGTTTACTGGCTTTTCGGAAAAACCCACGATTGAACATGCGATAGCCATTGCTAGGTCAGTAGCTGAGGGGTTTAGAAGCGGTAAATATGATGAGATTCATTTGGTTTACACCTTGTTTCATTCCGCGATTACGCAAAAGGCCACTTCTGTAAAATTACTACCCATCGAAGATATGCCAAATAGCACAAACAGTCAGGACTATATTTTTGAGCCTTCTGCGGAAGAAGTGCTAAATCATTTAGTCCCTCAATATTTACAAACAACTATTTATGGGGCGTTGCTGCAAGCAGCCGCCAGCGAGCTAGGTGCTCGTATGACAGCCATGGGTTCTGCTACTGATAATGCAGAAGAATTAATTGCAAAACTCATTCTGAATTATAATAAAATTCGTCAGGCTACCATCACTCGGGAAATTTCCGAGATTGTGGGCGGCGCCGAGGCGTTGAAGTAAAAAGAAAAGGAGGGGGAACCCTTTGAGTACAGGTAAAGTGATACAGGTTATTGGACCTGTCGTTGATATCGAATTCCCTCCGGAACAGCTACCTGCCATCTATAATGCTGTTAAAATCGCAGATGCGTCGACAGGCGTAGACGTCAGTCTCATCGTAGAAGTTATGCAACATCTTGGCGACAATCTTGTTCGTTGTGTTGCTATGTCCTCTACAGATGGCTTGACTCGCGGTATGCAAGCTGTAGATACTGGCGCTCCCATTAAGATCCCTGTGGGAAAAGGTACGTTGGGTCGGGTATTTAATGTACTGGGTGAAACTGTAGACAATAATCCCGAGGAAGTGGCAGTGGACGACCATTGGCCAATTCATCGTCCAGCTCCAAGTTTCGAAGAACAAGAAACATCAACGCAAATATTGGAAACGGGTATTAAGGTTGTAGATCTGATTGCTCCTTATTCTCGCGGTGGTAAAATTGGTTTGTTCGGTGGTGCTGGTGTAGGTAAGACTGTACTTATCATGGAACTCATCCGTAATATTGCTACTGAACATGGTGGTTACTCCGTATTCGCTGGGGTAGGCGAACGTACTCGTGAGGGTAATGACCTTTGGATGGAAATGCAAGAGTCTGGTGTTATTGAAAAAACGGCATTGGTATATGGACAGATGAATGAGCCGCCTGGTGCCAGAATGCGGGTTGCTTTGACAGGCCTTACCATGGCAGAATATTTCCGTGATGTAGGTGGTCAGGATGTATTATTCTTCGTGGATAATATTTTCCGCTTTATTCAAGCTGGTTCTGAAGTTTCTGCACTGTTAGGACGTATGCCTTCAGCGGTAGGTTATCAGCCGACTTTGGCGACAGATGTGGGAGCATTGCAAGAACGTATTACCTCCACTAAAAAAGGTTCTATTACTTCCGTGCAAGCAGTATATGTACCTGCAGATGATTTGACAGATCCGGCTCCTGCAGCGACTTTTGCACATTTGGATGCTACGACCGTATTATCTCGGCAGATTTCCGAGCTTGGTATTTATCCAGCTGTAGATCCACTGGATTCTACCTCCCGAATTGTGGACCCTAATATTATTGGGGAAGAACATTATCAGGTAGCACGTGGTGTGCAGGAAGTGTTGCAGCGCTATAAAGAACTACAAGATATTATTGCCATCTTGGGTATGGAAGAATTATCTGATGAGGATAAGCTTACTGTATCGAGAGCACGTAAAATACAACGTTTCTTAAGTCAGCCTTTCTTTGTGGCAGAAGCCTTCACAGGTACGCCTGGTAAATATGTACCATTGAAGGAAACCATTCGAGGCTTTAAAGAAATTCTAAGCGGCAAATATGATGATTTGCCAGAAACCGCCTTCTACATGGTTGGTTCTATTGATGAAGTGGTGGAAAAGGCGCGGACAATGAAAGGGGAATAATAAATGGCTAAAACAATTCGGCTGGATATTGTTACCCCAGAGAGAATGGCTTATTCTGCTGAGGTTAGTATGGTTATTGCCCGGACAACAGCTGGGGATATTGGTATCCTTCCAGGACATGCTGCCCTTATTGCCGCGCTGGCGATTTGGCCTCTTAGAGTCATCACAGAGGGTGAGGAAATGCAAATTTCCATGTGTGGTGGATTTATTGAAGTGCAGCCGGAAAAAATTACGATATTAGCAAATTGTGCTGAGCTTGCTGAGGAAATTGATGTAGAACGAGCAACAACAGCCAAAGCTCGTGCTGAACGTCGTCTGCAAGCAAGTGACTCTGACATTGCTAGAGCAGAAGTTGCCCTTAAACGAGCGATAGTTCGTTTGAAAGTAGCAGAGCATAAGCACAAAGTGTAATGAAACGAATAAAAGCAGATTGAGTTTAAATACTCAGTCTGCTTTTTTGCATATGCTAGAAAGTATATGTTTTAGGAAAAGAGAGCAAGGAAAGAATGATCTAACTGCAGAGGCACAGAGGGAAATTTTATAACTCTATCTATCTTTTCGCTGTGTCCTCTGCGTCGTGCGGTTAAAAGATAAGCCACTAAGCCACCTTGTGCCTTGATGGTTCAATTATGTTTTGTATATCTCACCTAACAATTGGCAAGAATATGTATATGGAGTCAAGAAAAAATAGGAAACTATTTTATAAGGATGGAGAAAATGTACACTATTTTTATCAGATTAGGTGTAACAATTGGATGTTTGATGCTAATCCTGTTTGCCACCATAAAGTACGCGCCTGCTTCCTCTCTGGATCCTCTAAGTACAGCTATGAAGGCAACAGGGGCAAAAATGGAAGAATCCAGCATAAATGCTTGGGTGAAATTGCCTGAGAGACACTATAGTGATGAGCAGCTGCAAGCTCTTGTAGGGCAGGTTATGGAGCAACTAGAAATACATGCTCCAAACTATGAGATTGTACATCAACAAAGAAATAACCATCGCGTGATAAAAGCAGAATATAGTAAACCTGATAATCATGTTGTAGTGATGGCACAGGTTGTTCCTAATCAGGCAAATGGCTCAAAGACAGAAGCATATCTTGTAATAAATTTTGAATCATTAACGAGTGAAAATGCCGCTATTATTCCATTACAAGAAAAAATAAGTAAGATTGTTAAAAAAAATGGTGATTCCCCTCAGATTAGCACTTGCTTGATAGGATGGCTTGATGGTAAACTAATGGATGGAGAGTCACAGACTATGTTAAAAAGTGCTTTTACGGCAATTGATGGAATTATTGTTGATAAACTTGTGCAAGATCATTATGTTAGTGCTATTGGTTTTTCCTCAGCAATTGCGGATTGCCTACAGGTGAATGGTAAAAGAATAAACCTCAATATAGCAATACGCTATAGTCAGTATGAGAATCGCACTTATGTGATCATTGGATCACCGATTATTACTAGGGAATATTAATTGGTAAGATTGAGCTTTTTACAATATATTTTAGCAGTGTTTTTGGGAGGATATAACCTTATGGAGAAATTAGTTATCCGCGGAGGTAACAAGCTATACGGAACCATCAGAATTAGTGGCGCAAAAAATGCAGTATTGCCACTTATTGCAGCAACATTACTTGGAAAATCACCAAGTACTCTTGAAGGTATACCAGATTTAGAAGATGTACGTACCTTTAGCCAAGTACTTACCCATTTGGGGGTATCAGTACAATATAATAAAGATGAACAAACTATGCTTGTTGATAGCACAGTAATCGGTACTTGTGAAGCACCTTATGAATTGGTGCGCAAAATGCGTGCTTCTTTTTTGATTATGGGACCTTTATTAGCTCGTTATGGTCATTCCAAAATTTCATTACCAGGTGGCTGTGCAATTGGTACCCGTCCTATTGATTTGCATTTAAAAGGTTTTGAAGCCTTAGGTGCTAAAATTGATATTGGTCATGGCTATATTGAAGCAACAGCACCCCAAGGTGGCTTAATAGGTGCGAGAATTTATTTGGATTTCCCTAGCGTAGGTGCTACGGAAAATATTATGATGGCAGCTAGTATGGCTAAAGGGCAGACTATCCTGGAAAATCCAGCTCATGAACCAGAAATTGTTGATTTAGCTAATTATCTTAATAGCATGGGGGCACGTATTCGTGGTGCTGGGACCAATGTAATTAAAATCGAAGGCGTACCTGAACTGACAGGTAAGGTCTATGAAGTGATCCCTGATCGCATAGAGGCGGGGACTTATATGGTGGCAGCTGCCATGACGGGCGGAGACTTATATGTTGAAAATGCCTTGCCAGAACATTTAAAACCTGTCATTGCAAAATTAAAAGAAGCTGGTGTGACCATTGAGGAAGATATAAATGGTATTCGAGTAAAGAGTGATGGAAAACTGCGGGCGGTCGATATTAAGACGTTGCCTTATCCAGGTTTTCCTACGGATATGCAGGCGCAGTTTATGGCAATGACCACAGTGTCTCAAGGGACAAGCGTGATTAGTGAAACTGTATTTGAGAATCGTTTTATGCATGTGGATGAGCTAAAACGTATGGGAGCAAATATAAAAATAGATGGCCGAAGTGCAGTGGTAGAAGGAGTAACTACGTTAACAGGTTGCCCAGTCAAGGCCACGGACCTTAGAGCAGGAGCGGCGTTGGTGTTAGCAGGTCTTGTCTCTGAAGGAGAGACGGAGGTAGGATATCTTCATCATATTGATCGGGGCTATGACGGGCTAGTAGAAAAATTATGTGGTGTTGGTGCAGATATCAAACGAATTGGCACAACTGAATGTAAAAAATAAATGGAAAACTGGTGAGATATTTTTATCTTGCCAGTTTTTTTTTGATAGTACCAGAATTGATAAGTTTTAAGTAAATCTTGATGTGTTTAGATCGCACCAGATCCATGTTATTAGCGCTCCGCCATTAGCATTTAACCTACGCTTATAATAACATAGACCTGTCGCTTAGGCTGAAAACATGTTGAAACACGAAGGTCGCAAAGATGCACGAAGCACACGAAGGGATAATGTGCATATTTTCAATTCTTCATAACCTTCGTGTCTTCGCGTTTCAAAATATTCTTATCTATATTCGCAAGGAGGCGTTAGTGTTTCTGTTAGTCCCCTTTCCCAGTCATACTTACCCTAGGCTTGGCATAGGATGTAGTACTTATGTTGAGCAGGGGAGGTACATGTGTGAAAAAAGTGCTGGCAGGGAGTGTTTTGTTGGTGCTGGTATTGGTGCTTGTTATTCCGATTCTAGTAGTAGGCGGTATCAATATAGGAGAACCAAAACTGAATAAGGATGATAAAATGCCTAAGGGAGACCACGTGATCATTAAGGTCTATTTCCATGAACAGAAGAAAATTATTGAAATGAATTTAGAGGAATATTTAAAAGGTGTGGTGGCAGCAGAGATGCCTGCCGAATTTGAGTTAGAGGCTCTAAAAGCCCAAGCCGTGGCTGCACGGACCTATGCTGTTAGAAATATGACGGTCTTTGGAGGCAGCGGCCTAGCAGAACAACCTGGCGCTGATGTGAGTACTGATTACCGACAAAGTCAGGCATGGCTAAATGAAGAAAGACTAAAAGAACGCTGGGGCACTAATTACGGAAAGTTTTGGCGCAAAATTAGCCAAGCAATAGAAGAAACAAGAGGTGAAGTAGCTACTTATAATGGAGAATTTATTCAGGCTGTATACCATTCTACTAGCGGGAAAAGGACAGCCAGTGCAAAAGAAGTCTGGGGGTTTGATTATCCTTATTTACAAAGTATCCCTTGCTCATGGGATCAAAAATCTCCACGATATTATGAGAAAAAGGAGTTTTCTTTGGCGCAAGTGGAAGAATTATTAGGACCTGAAACGCAATTTCTTGCTGCTATGCAAAATAATAGCAGTGGAGCTACCGCAATTTTAAATACCACAGAGTCGGGGCGAGTTGGCAAAATTCGCATTGGCAGCAAAGTATTATCAGGCACAGATGTAAGAGAAAAATTGAATTTGCGCTCTAATAATTTTAGTGTGGAAATGAAAGATAACAAAATAATTGTTAATACAATCGGCTATGGACATGGTGTAGGTCTATGCCAATATGGAGCCAATGGCATGGCTAAAGAGGGTATGGATTATCGGCAAATTATTACTACATACTATACAGGAGTGGCTCTAAGGAATATTCATGCATTCTAAGGAAAAGGATGGTTAAATTCTTTTTCAATTGGACATACTTAGTATGAGGTGATAGTATGTCTAAGTTAAAGATGCCAGCCTTGTCTTTTATAACACTGCATTTAAAAAGAATAAATGCAAGTTTATACAAACAAGGCTTTTCGCAGGAGAGGATACCCTTTAAAACATTGTATGGTGGCGTTGGATTATTCGTGTTAGCTAGCATATTGGTGGCATCTGTGTTGTTAAGTATACATAGTAAAGGACAGAATATTGTTATCATTCCACAGCAGGATGCAGAGCAACAAGTTGTTGTACCTGCTCAAGTATTACCAACAGAAAAAGTTGATTTGCCTCAAACCATACCTGATGATGCTTTACAGACAGTAAGCAGTCAGCGTTCTTCAGAAGAGCCAAGTAGCTTTCGAGAAATAAAAGGAGAAGTAAAAGTCAATTTTGGCTGGTATTTACATTCTTTGTATAAGGATTGGCGTTTTCATACAGGTATTGATGTACTTGGGATTGAAGGCCAGATTGTGCCTGCTATACATGGAGGTCAGGTAATTGATATATATCAGGATGATAATAGTGGACTGACAGTAGTAGTAAAACATAATAATTATCAGGTATATTATGGGTCTCTCTCTAAGATCACTGTTGAGAAGGGAAGCCTTATTCATGCAGGGCAAGGAATTGGAAAAATGGGAAATTGTACTGGTGAGCCTTATTATCACTTACACTTGGCTATTAAGAAAAATAATGACTACATCGACCCCTTGTTGGTAATTAACAAAGAATAATCGGCAATGGTCAATAAAAAAAGTAACCTTTAAAAAGCACAGTAGTGCTTTTTTTTATTTTGTCCGCATATATATGTGTTAGCGAAGCAAGGGTGAGGGGGCAAAAAGGTTATGAAAGATTATATCCGTAAAAGGGTATTGGACATTTGTCAACACATTTTAGACAGTAAACATACGGTACGGCAGTCAGCAATCGTATTTGGTGTAAGTAAAAGTACAGTACATAAAGATATGATAGAAAGGTTACCTCTTATTAATAAAAAGATGGCAAACCGTGTAAGAGTGATATTAGAACAAAATAAAGCAGAACGCCATATTCGTGGTGGAGAGGCTACACGAAAAAAATATAAAGAAGCAGGAGAAAATAGCAAAAAATGAAGGATTTTTTTTATTGATGTAGAATGGTCACAAGTGAACCTATTTTTTAACAGATATAGTTAATTAACCACAAAGGCAGTTATAATTAGTTTTTAGTCTTTGTGGTTTAAATAAAAATAAAGAATGGACAAGTAGGGATAGGAAAGGGGATTATTCATGTTTGGAATGTCAATGGACATTGGTGTAGATTTAGGAACAGCCAACGTTTTGGTGTACATAAAAGGTAAGGGGATTGTATTACGTGAGCCATCAGTAGTGGCTATCGACCGTGATACTAATACAGTATTGGCTGTAGGCGAAGAGGCGCGTCGTATGCTGGGGCGTACTCCAGGAAATATTATTGCAATCCGTCCTTTAAGAGAAGGCGTCATTGCAGATTATGACACAACGGAAACAATGCTAAGGCACTTTATTCGCAAGGTAGTTCCCAAAAATTTCTTCTTTAAGCCTCGTATTATGGTGTGTATACCTTCTGGCGTTACCACTGTTGAAAAAAGGGCAGTATTAGAGGCAGCTGTGCAGGCTGGTGCTAAAAAAACCTATTTAATTGAAGAACCTTTGGCTGCAGCTCTAGGTGCAGGACTGGATATTTCAGAGCCCTTTGGTTCTATGATAGTTGATATTGGTGGCGGTACTACTGATGTAGCAGTACTTAGCTTAGGCGGTATTGTGGTAAGCGAATCTCTAAGGGTTGGTGGAGATAAGTTTGATGAAGCCTTAGTGCGCTACGTTAAAAGAGAATATAATGTAATGATTGGTGAGCGTACTGCAGAACAAATAAAAGTTACTATCGGTACAGCATTAGCGTTGGGACGTAATGAAAGTATGGAAATCAGGGGACGGGATTTAGTCTCTGGTTTGCCGAAGACTTTACGTATTACCTCAGCTGAGACTTATGAGGCATTACATGAGTCCGTATCCCTGATTGTTCAACGGGTAAAAACAGTATTGGAAATCACTCCTCCTGAATTGTCATCTGACATTATGGATCGAGGTATTGTCATGACTGGCGGCGGTTCTATGCTTTATGGCTTGGACAAGCTTATCCAAGAAGAAACGGGTATTCCTACCTATTTAGCAGATGATCCCCTTTCCTGTGTGGCTTTAGGCACAGGTAAGGCATTAGATTCATTAGGTACTCTTGAGGATAGTTTAACGACGTTAAAAAGAGGCAGCATTGCTTAGATAAAAAGAAGGAGTGATCCCATGATTCGCGGCATATATTCCGCTGCTTCCGGTATGTTGGCAGAAGCAGAACGCACTGATGTTATTTCTAACAATTTAGCAAATGCTAATACGGCTGGTTTTAAAAAAGATGTAACGGTTACTAAGGATTTTGCCAATATTTTAATTGCACGTGTTAACGATGGTAATGAGGTTCCAATTATTGGTAGCATGGGGACTGGGGTTATGGTGGACGAAGTGGCCACGAATTATACTGGTGGCACGGTAAAAACTACAGGCAATGATTTTGATTTGGCAATTGAGGGACAAGGCTTTTTTACTGTGGAAACTCCTCAGGGTATCCGTTATACTCGTAACGGCACTTTAGCTAAAAGTACCCAAGGGGAATTAGTTACCAGTGATGGTTATAGAGTGCTTGGTGAAAATGGTCCTATTATTATCAATGGCAGCAAAATGACAGTTAGTGGAGATGGACGTGTAATTGTTGATAATGTGGAAGTAGGAAGATTGAGAATGAGAGATTTCGCCGACACAAAGCAGCTTAAAAAGGAAGGCTCTAGCCTAGTTAGTGCAACGGATGATCAGCAAGGACAACCAGCGACTGGGAGTGTAAGACAAGGATCCTTAGAAATGTCCAATGTAAATGTCATCGGAGAAATGGTGAATTTGATTACAAACTATCGGGCTTATGAGATAAATGGTAAGGTTGTACAATCTCATGACACTTTGTTGGGGAAAGCTGTGAACGAGGTTGGAAAATTATAAAAATGAGTAAGATTTAGATGGTTGTGAGTTCTATCTGAATCTTACGTTCACTCATCCCAGGACTTAACTCCCTTTTGTAGGGATAGGAGTCTTGGCTTGTCTTGTTTATATGACAAAAGTTCAGCTTTTATTTAAGATTTTTCCTTATATTAGCGATAGTATAAATAGGATCTTTTAAAAATATTGTTACATAAGAGCAAATAAGGCTTGCGTCTTGCTTTTGGTTGGTTTTCAAGAATTTTTTTAAAAAATATTTATTGCACAATAGGGGAGGACTTTTAAACTATGATGAGATCATTATGGACAGCTGCATCTGGGATGGCTGCTCAACAAGCAAATATTGACGTGGTTTCCAATAATTTAGCGAATGTGAATACGACAGGATTTAAGAAAAGCCGTTCGGATTTTGAGGATTTAATGTACCAAACCATGCGGCAGTCAGGAACGGCAACTAGTGCAGATACTCAATTGCCTACAGGTATTCAATTAGGTAGTGGCGTACGCCAAGTCGCTACTCAAAAGATTTATACAGAAGGAAGTTTCCAATCAACAGGCAATGATCTGGATATTGCTATTGAAGGAGATGGCTTTTTTCAAATAACCATGTCCGATGGTACCATTAATTACACTCGTGATGGTGCATTTAAACGCGATTCAACGGGAAGAATTGTCACCTCAGAAGGATATCCTCTAGAACCAGCGATTACGATTCCAGAAGGATCTTCTAATCTTGCAATATCATCTGATGGTCGTGTGTCAGCTACATTAGCAGGTCAAACTGCAGCGCAAGAGTTAGGACAAATACAGCTTGTCAAATTTGTAAATCCATCTGGTCTAGATAGTGTTGGCCATAATCTGCTAAAAGAGACTTCGGCATCAGGTACTCCAGTTGCCAGTGATCCTGGCGTGGATGGAACAGGTACTGTTATGCAAAAATATTTAGAAATGTCGAATGTTCAAGTGGTAGACGAAATGGTAAATATGATTGTTGCGCAAAGAGCTTATGAAGTGAATTCTAAAGCGATTACTACCTCAGATCAAATGCTCGAACAGGCTGCGAACTTGAAACGTTAGGACAAGAAATGAGTAAGAAAATTTGTTTGCTGATCTTGTTTCAGATATGTCTGTTGCAAAGTCTGGTTTTTGCTCAAGGTACAACTGTTATGATAGCCCCAGAAGTGAGAGTAGATGGTACAACCATCACTCTTGGCCAATTGGCTACTATTAATGGCGACAATGAGGAAAAAAATCAATATTTGCGTCAACTGAAAATGGGTAATGCTCCTATTCCTGGTGGTAGTTTCGTGCTAACTAAGGAAGTAATTGGCATGCGCCTAGGTGCTGCAGGTAATGATTTGTCGGGTGTTACTTGGCTGATTCCTGATACTGTTACTGTTATTGGTAATTCTCAGAATATCAGTGCGCAAACATTGATTGATAAAGGAATACATACAATTAGGACCCAAGTGGGGCCTAATGTGAAGCAGGATGATTTACAGATATCGTTGGTGAGTCGTGGGCAAGATGTAATAGTACCTGTAGGGAATGTTACACTATCCACTTCCTTGCCTTATGGTATTCGCTATAATACTCCTGTTACTGTAATGGTTTCTGTTAATGTAAATGACCAAAGCGTTACTAAAGTAGGACTGAAATTTAATGTGAAGTTGTATCGTCAGGTGGCAGTTGCTACTCGCCAGATAAATGCTCGTGAGATATTTACTGAAGACAGTTTGCGATATGAGCGTATGGATACAGGCCAAATTGCAGCTGGTTTTTTTACTGATAAGAGCAAAATACTAGGGCTAATGTCCAGACGTCCAGTAACCCCAGGTATGGTA
>JARBUM010000158.1 GCA_029239675.1 Pelosinus sp.
ACTTGAATATTGTCAAAAGGCTTTACTACGAAATCCGAAGCACCCGCATTAATCGCATCTGTAATAATAGATCTTTGACCAAGAGCCGTAACCATTATAATTCTAACTAGAGGGTCCTCCGCAAAAATATGTTTGACTGCTTCTATCCCATCCATCTTAGGCATAGTGATATCCATTGTTATTAAATCTGGTTTATACTGCCGAAAAAGCTGTACAGCTTCCATACCATCTCCCGCTTCACCGACCACTTCATGACCATTATCAATTAATACTTTTTTAAGCATCATTCGCATAAAAGCAGAATCATCACATACAAGTATTTTTGCCACTTAACTTCAATCCTCCTACAATTAACAGCCTATCTGCTTTACATAAATCAATTTATTTGCCTTCTTATATTTTCTAAGACAGATGTAAGTTGGCTTGCAAAAATCTTCTGCAAGTCTTCAAAGTCCTTTGTGTCAAAGATAGCCAACATCGCCGGAGTGCCTTTAATACGAGTTTCCCCAAAAAATTCATCTCTAAATATATTGTAATAAACAGTTAAGTTACTTTGGGTGTTAAAATCACTATAATCAAGAATTATATAAGAGCCATTTAGGACTTTTACAGGTTCATCCGGTTTTATAAACAACTCAAATCCCAATAATTTTTCTGGCAATTCTTCACCATAAGACCAATCCATAATTTCTTTCTCATGAACGATACTATCTATATTTTCTCTGTTGAAATAACTCAAATTAGATAAAACATTCTTGAGTCGTTGAACTAATAAGTTTTCTAACTGTTGTATTTCTCCAACAATAAAATTTACATCAAAATATTCCGTCAAGCCAATTACTGTACGAGCAAAATATTCTTTCGTTGCTTGATCATATAACACCGAAAAACTTTTATGTTCTTTTTTCTTTTGATACGAAAATATGCAGTATTGCGTATTACGTTGTTCCAATTCAATTTGCAGTGTAAATTCCCCAAACTCCTTAGGCAATTTCTTTAACAGTTCCCATTCCTCTACTTGTGCTATGATTTTTTCCATATCTAACAATACCTTTCACTGTGAGCTATTATTAGATATTCTGTATTCATACCTAAAAACCTGCTACCTTATCACCAAATATAATAAAAATGAATATCATGTGATAACTTAATCAAATAGGTTAGGAGGGAAATTTGTGAAACGCAGTATAAAAATCGTAACTATATTATTCTTGGCACTATTCATTATGGCCTGCAGCCAAAGTCCTGTTACTAAAAATATATCAAATAGTGGTCCTCTATGGGCACCAGCAATATCTCCATTGCCTCAAGAAACTGTAGTTAAAGTAGGGATGAAACAAGTTGTATCCGATGCAGGTGTACTAATTGGCATGGCAAAAAACTATTATAAAGATGTTGGGATTAAAATTGAACCCGTACAGTTTAACACTGGGCAAGAAATGATCAACCAATTAGCTGCCGGACAACTCGATGTAGGGGCTACCGTCACTTCTTCAGGACTATTTAATGCTATGTCTCGAGATATTCCTGTAAAAATTGTTGCTGATAAAGGCATTAATCTTCCTGGGCAAGGGTATTATCGTTTAGTCGTCCGTAAAGATCTAAAAGATACCATTAAAGATTATAAAGATCTTAAAAATAAGAAAATTGCCATTGTTGGCACTGCATCCCTTGATGAAATCGCTTTAGCCAGAGTATTGCAAAAGGGAGCACTAACTACTAAAGATGTGGATGTTCAAGTCATCCGTTCCTTTCCCGACATGTTAGTATCCCTCGGCAATAAAAGCATTGATGCTGCCATGATCATAGAACCCTTTGTGACACTAAGCATCAATAAAGACTTAGCTGACCCGTGGAAAGATCCTGTTGACTATGATCCTGACGCACAAACCGCTCTATTAGTGTACGGAACAAGTATGACGAAAAGCCCTGACGTAGCCAACCGTTTTATGACAGCATACATAAAAGCTTTGCGCGACTACAATGATGGTTTTGTTAAAAATAAGAATAAAGGAGAAATCATTGATATTTTATGCAAATACTCTGTAATAAAAGACCCTGCTTTATATGAAAAAATGTTCCCTACAGGCCTAAACCCAAATGGATACGTCCGCACAAAGGGCATCGTCATGGATTTAGATTGGTATAAAGAAAATAAGTTATTAAAATCAGATATACAATTTGAGGATGCTGTAGATAATCAATACGTTGACTTTGCTGTGAAAACCTTAGGAATATATCAATAAGCAAAAACCCACTTTCTGGAGATGATCGCATGATAAAACAAGAACACCCTACGATACTCTTTCGGATACTATCCGTATTATCCCCCTTAAGCATTCTCATATTGTGGGAGATTATGGCTCGTGTTCACTTGATAGATACCCGACTATTATCCAGCCCTAGTTTAATCTTTCAAGCTTTCATTCCCCTGCTGTTATCTGGCGAATTGCTCTATAACACTGCAGTTAGTGTACAACGAGTGATATGGGGTTTTTTAGCCGGCTCTATTCCGGGTATACTATTAGGTATTAGTATGGGATTATCTCCTCTTCTTCGTTCAGCACTTGAGCCCATGATTGCCGCTACCTACCCGATCCCCAAGTTAGCCCTCATGCCTCTCATTTTATTAATCTTCGGGCTAGGTGAAACTTCTAAAATCTTCACGATCGCAATTGGCGTTTTCTATTTGGTTGTTATCAATACCATGGCAGGGGTGCTCAGTATTGATAAAATTTATCTAGATGTTGCGCAAAATTTTGGTGCTAGTCGTAAAAACTTTTATCTTAGCGTTGCTCTTCCTGGTGCCCTGCCTATGATCTTCGCAGGTTTAAAACTAGGTATGGGGATGGCTTTAATTCTAATTGTGGCAGCTGAACTTTCTGCCGCAAAAGCTGGAGTAGGCTGGATGATATGGCGAGCTTATGATATGTTTGCAATTGAGCAAATGTTTATAGCACTTATCACACTGTCCTTTCTTGGCTACATATTTTCTTTACTCCTTGATATGTTGGAAAATTGGGTTCTTCCATGGAAAAAGCAAATCTAGCAAAGGAGATGCATCAAATGTACGAAAAAGAAAGCATCTCAGTCACTCATCTTAATAAAATCTTCAATACCGCCTCTGGTCAAATAATGGCCTTACAGGATATCTCATTATCAATCGGCGAAGGAGAATTTTTCTGTATTGTGGGACCTAGCGGTTGCGGTAAAACAACTCTACTGCGAATATTAGCAGGTCTAGACGATGCCTCAAGCGGTACGATAAATATTAAATCAACAAATATAAATCGCCCTGTCAATTCTATGGTGTTTCAAGAACAATCAATTTTTCCCTGGATGACAGTGCTAGATAATGTTTCATATGGATTGCACATGCGGGGAATTCCCAAGAAAGAAAGATATGAAATAGCTAGGCATTACATAGAAATGATTGGTCTGAGCAAATTCACCCATGCCTATCCCTCCCAATTATCTGGTGGCATGAAACAGCGAGTCAGCGTAGCTCGTGCTTTTGCCAATGATCCTGAAATTTTACTAATGGATGAACCCTTCGGCGCTCTGGACGAACAAAATCGGATCCTCCTGCAGCAAGAGTTATTGCGAATTTGGGAAGAGGCAAGAAAAACAACAGTGTTTATCACCCATAGCATCGATGAAGCTTTATGTCTAGGAGATCGGATCATGGTTATGAGTGCCAATCCAGGTGTGGTTAAAACTATCATCATTAACGATCTTCCCCGCCCCAGAAACATATCCGAGATTCGAACTTCATTACAATATAATCAATTATTTCAGTCCATTTGGTTTATTCTAAGAGACGAAGTGATAAATAGTAAAAGCAAAGCATCGTCCATATAGCCCAAATTAATTTTACTTAAAAATGCATATAAAAAAAACGACACGATATGAAATCGTGTCGTTTACATTTTTAGTGGCAGGGGCAGAAGGACTTGAACCCTCAACCAACGGTTTTGGAGACCGCTACTCTACCAATTGAGCTATACCCCTGTGGAGCGGAAAAGGAGATTCGAACTCCCGACCCTCGCCTTGGCAAGGCGATGCTCTACCGCTGAGCTATTTCCGCATAATAATGGCGACCCAGATCGGATTTGAACCGACGACCTCCGCCGTGACAGGGCGGCATTCTAACCGCTAAACTACTGGGCCACATTGTCGCGTCATTCACCGACTTAATAATAATAACATAACTTTTCCGTAAATACAAGATCTTTTTTAACGAATTATGTTAATTTCTTTTTATGATCTTATTATTCTGACGCACCATTGTTTTATAATTTACGGCTACCCCGTTTCGTCATTGGTTGCTCTCTCATACATAAAGGACAACCTTCAGGTTGATAGGTTTTTACATCCAGATGCAATAAGGCTTGATGGGGTACACCAAATTCCACTTTACCACCGCTACGGTCAACTAATATACCTACTCCCACAGGAACACCGCCATGTTCTCTAACAACGTCAAGAACCTCTTGTACAGAACCACCTGTTGTAATAATATCTTCTACTATTAATACCTTTTCACCAGGTTTAATAACGAATCCCCGACGCAAAGTCATTTTCCCATTTTCCCGTTCGGTAAAGATAGCACGAGTCCCCAAATTCTTCCCTACCTCATGAGCTAATAAAATCCCACCAGTAACAGGCCCAATTACCAACTCCACCTGATCCTGAACAAATTTTTCAGCTAATGCCTTACATAATTTTGCTGTATACTCTGGATATTGAAGTACTTGAAATTTTTCCACATATAGTGGACTATGTAAACCCGAAGTCAACAGAAAATGACCTTCAAGGATGGCACCTGTATCGATAAATAACTGTTTTACTTCTGCTTCATTCATGCATATTCCTCATTTCTAATAAAATCTCTTCCACAGCTTGCCTTGGATTTTCCGCCATGGTAATAGGTCTACCTA
>JARBUM010000159.1 GCA_029239675.1 Pelosinus sp.
GGAGCAAGTTTCATTACATAGTTAGTAAACTGGAACATAATTTCAGCAACGCTAATGGCAAGGGTAACTACAGGTTTACCTTTTTCGCCCATAGCAGCGGCTGCTACGCCAAAGAAGCAAGAGAAGAAAATAATTTGCAGCATATCACCGCGGCCCATGGCATCAACAACGTTGGTAGGTACGATATTAACCATCATTTGTGTCATATCAATGGTTTTCTTGGCTGCTGTAGCAGCCGCACCAACATCTGCGCCCACTGACATAGCCACGCCTGCGCCAGGTTGGAATACA
This sequence comes from Pelosinus sp., assembly GCA_029239675.1. Lineage (GTDB taxonomy): Bacteria > Bacillota > Negativicutes > DSM-13327 > DSM-13327 > Pelosinus. Next base: position 292 of record JARBUM010000159.1, read on the forward strand.
TTAGCAACAAGCAAGCCTACGAATAACGCAAGTGTTGTTGCAACTTCAAACCAAAGAATTGCTTTTGCACCCAAACGGCCTAGCTTTTTAAAATCACCAGTACCTGCAATACCCATAATCAATGAACTGAAAATAAGAGGCACAACAATCATTTTAATCATACGAATAAACGCGTCACCAATTGGTTTTAATGCTTCTCCATATGTAGGAAAAATATAACCGAAAACCACACCTAGAATCAGCGCAATAAAAATTTGAGCTGAAAGACCTATCCCTTTTTTCTCTTTCGCCATCAAATTACCCTCCTATAAAAGAGCCTATTATATCCAGTAACCAGCCCAATTACTATGCAACATAGTAGCCTTCTTTGATCATTTTTTGAAATCCTAGCATACCAATCATTGGTTTGAGAGCAGGCTTAATACTAACAACTATCTGCTAGTCTCGCTACCCTGATTACAAAACATAGCAACGATCATTAAATTTCTGGAATACTGTTATATTCTTAGTTATAGTATTGGCATCCAGAACTTCCTTATTCAAAAAATATTAAACCATAACTGCGTAGCTCTTCTAAAAATAAGAAAAGGCAGTGTCAATTGACACTGCCTTTTCTTATTTTTAGAATGATTTAATCATCGTAATTTTTAGCATAAGCTGCTTGCAATACTTCATCTGGCAATTCATTTTCCCAACGAGCTACTACTACAGCAGCTACGCAGTTACCAATTAAATTACAAGCTGTACGAGCCATATCAAGAATACGGTCAACGCCCAAGATAATGCCAATACCTTCTACTGGTAAACCAAAGGCTGCTGCGGTACCTGCGATAACGATAAGAGACGCACCAGGCACTGCTGCAATACCTTTTGTTGACAGCATTAATGTTACTAGCATAAGTAATTGGGTTTCAATCGGGAAGGGAATATTGTACACTTGAGCAATAAAAATTACTGCCAGCGCACTATATAATGTGGAACCATCCAGATTGAAAGTGTAGCCTGTCGGTAGCACAAAAGTAACAATATGCTTAGGAATACCAAACTTTTCTAGTTTTTCCATAGCAATCGGTAATGCGGCTTCACTGGATGCAGTTGAAAACGCAATAAGAATTGGCTCTTTTATAGCTCTTAAGAGCTGGAAGAAATTCATACGGATAATTAATGAAGCACAAGCTAATAACAGGACAATGAAAACTACTAGAGCAAAATATAAAGACCCGATGAGTTTAGCTAAAGGAATTAACATACCTAAGCCGAACTTGCCTACTGTATAAGAAATTAGAGCAAAAACACCAATAGGAGCTAATTTCATTACGTACCAAGTAAACTTAAACATGATCTCAGCTACGCTGATAGCCAAAGTAACAACGGGTTTACCCTTTTCTCCCATTGCAGCTGCTGCCACACCAAAAAAAGTGGAGAATAGAATAATTTGTAGCATATCTCCACGACCCATAGCATCTACCACGTTGGTAGGTACAATGTTAACCAACATTTGGGTCATGTCAATGGTTTTCTTTGCTGCCGCTGCAGCAGAACTAACATCTGCACCTGTTGCAATAGCAACACCTGCACCCGGTTGAAAGATATTTGCAACAGCTAACCCTACGAAGAGAGCCAAGGTTGTAGCCACTTCAAACCAGATAATAGATTTAGCACCCAAGCGACCTAATTTTTTAAAATCTCCAGTACCTGCAATACCCATAATTAATGAACTGAAAATTAAAGGTACAACGATCATTTTAATCATGCGAATAAACGTATCACCAATAGGTTTCAACGCTTGTCCATAGGTAGGGAAAATATAACCGAAAACAACACCTAAAATAAGAGCAATAAAAATTTGAGTTGTAAGTCCTAACCCTTTTTTGTTTTTCTCCACGAATGACCCTCCTATAAAATAAACTTGTCTAAAGGTCTCTTGTGAGGATACACCATTTAAACTAATACAAGTATACCAGCTAAAATTATAAAAATCTACCCTAAGTGTAAAATATTCTGTATTTTTTATACAATTAAAATTAATCAAAATCCGACATTATCCCTCAAATTCCAACTTCATTCTTATTTCCTATTCTAAATTGCTCCAAATAATAATCAGAATTGTGCAAATAATGGAGCTATCTGCAGAATACCTCGCTATAAGACCCAACAATGCTATTTTCCGGTCAAAAATCCATTACACTTTTCCTACATGGAAATGATATAATGCTTGCAACTACATTATATTCTTGTCGTAAAGGGAGTGTGTTGATAATTGAAAAAAGATACTGTAATTCAACCCATGCCTCCACTTAATGGCCATGCTGTAAAAACTCTAGAAGATGCCCTTAGTAAATCGCCCAGCAAGATTATTCGCCTAGAAATTAACAGCACCATTTATCAGCTTTCCCGAGAAGGTAATTGGTTCAAGTTTTCCCTACTTACAAAAAAACTTACGGTTAAACGATCTACCATTTTCCAAACTCTTACTGAGATCTATAATCAAATTATTCATGGCCAAAATTGGCGTATCGCTGCCAATAATTAGGAAGGTATACTATTAAGATCTACCTATAAAAAATTAATCCCTCTGAGAAGAGGGATTTTCATTTTCTATTCTTCTGTGATGGTCTTAACCATCTCTAAAAATTGTTGCAAAACTTGAGCTGTAAGGCCCCAAATGACATATTCTCCATATTTAAAAAATAAAACTTGATACGTCTTTCTGGCACGCCATTCTTCTGAGTAGCCTGTTACTAAGTCGAAAGGAAAATCTGCTAAAGGTCTGGTACCCATTTCCATATGTCCGACAATTGGAGGATTCTCCAACAAAAATTGTAAAGGGACGGTGAAAATTTCCGCTACCTCATCCTTATTGGGCGTAATAGGCTGATTTGGAGAAATATAACCCACATAAGGATGTAATCTCACCCCAATAGGGCTTATGATTTCCTCCAATGGCCCTAAAACCTTTATCTCTGATGCAGACAAAGAAAGCTCCTCTTGGGTCTCCCGTACAGCAGCAGCCTGAAAACTAGCATCTTCTTTGTCAATGCGACCTCCTGGAAAGCAAATCTCTCCAGGCTGCCAAGACAGTTGCGTAGAACGTACCTCAAACAATACAGTCAATTGACCATCTTGAACAACAATCGGAACTAACACTGCTGCAGAAAAATACTCACTATAATCCTTATTTTTACCACTCTTTATTGGTAAGGCCTCCGCTATCTTTTTACATAAATATTTCAATATTATCCCTCTCCCATTCACTCAGAAAAAGACTAGTTTCTTGGTAATCATGCTCAACTGCCCAATTGCAACAAGCGAAACGAATCATACATACTACTTACTTGTCTCTGAAGTTAATTCGATCTTTCCCTCAAGTCCAGGCGTGATAATAATTTTACCATCCAAAGTAACAATCACAGCTTCATTGCCAGGAAATTGTTTTAGTAACTCTAGTCCCTTTTCCACCCCTAGTACGAAAATCGGTTTACTTAAAATATCACCATATGTAGAACTACTATTAACCATTGTTACACTTGCAACTTCCCTTGGTTGCCATCCCGTTCGAGGATTCAAAATATGTGAATACCGTATGCCATCTTTCATAATAAACCGCTGATAATCTCCAGAGGTCTCCATAGTATCCCATTCAGTTAAGGCTAGCTTACCACTAATCCCATCAGTATCTCGAGGATGCTGTATGCCAATTCTCCATGGCTTACCATCAGGCTTATTGCCAATAACCCGCACATTTCCTCCAGCATTCACTAGAGCAGAGGATATCCCCATAGCCTTTAATTTCTCAATTGCTAAATCTGTAGCATATCCTTTAGCTATTGACCCTAAGTCAAGCATCATACCTGTCTTCGGCAAATATACGGTGTTTGCATTCGTATCTACTTCAACCAAATGATAATTCACCAGCGGCAAAACCTTGTCAATTTCAGCCTGAGTAGGCACATATTCGCCCTTTTGACCGATTCCCCATAATTTAGTGAGAGGACCGATGGTTATATCAAACGAATCTCCAAGCTTATCAGATACATCCTTCGAAAATCTAATAATATCTACTAAAGTAGGATCAACAGCTACTTTCTCTTTACCGGCCATCTGATTAATCTTTGAGAGCTGACTATTCTCATCAAAATTATTTGTTAAAGTATGCAATCGTTGAAACTCGCCAAATGCGGCCTTAACTGCTTCCTCCGCCCCTGGACCATAGGCTGTAATTTCTATTACAGTATCCATCAGAAATTGTGTTTCCTTAAAAGGCTTAGGTGCAGCTATATTATTACCTAAACATCCTGAAATTAACAACGCTAAAGCAACTACCATAACTATACCTAATGATATTTTCTTCCCCATTAAAGCACCTTCCTGTCACCCTATCGAATTTATTGCTTACATTAGCCACAATCTTTATTGTAATACATTTCATTGGATTTTTATATAAAACCTACAATATTAGTCAAATATATACTTCCCAATAAAGCTTATTAAACGCTTGGTACTACAAAAAAACACCCACAAAAGTGAGTGTTTTCTTCTTTAACCAGCAACTACCTATCCTCCCAGGCCGTTTCCAACCAAGTACTTTCGGCGTATAAGGGCTTAACTGCTGTGTTCGGTATGGGAACAGGTGGAACCCCTTAGCAACAGGTGGAACCCCTTAGCTATCGCCACTGGATCTAGAAGTACATATTATTACATATGTTCCTTCAAAACTTCACAGAAGAAAGACTGCATGTTAGATCATTCATGGCACTTAGATAGATTAAACTACACATACATATTGGATGTTAGCGCTTCGCTCTAACTAAGTGACTCACACAAAGCTTCTTACTCGCTTTGCTCGCGAACCTTTGGTTCGCTACTTAAGTCAAGCCCTCGACCTATTAGTACCAGTCAGCTGAATCCATTACTGGACTTACACACCTGGCCTATCAACCTTGTCATCTACAAGGGGTCTTACT
>JARBUM010000160.1 GCA_029239675.1 Pelosinus sp.
TCTCATTTTCATTCTCCCCTTCATGTAAATTTGGTGTATTTGTAGCACTTTGCATCTTTCTTATTACCGCCACTTCTGCGTCAATTACCCAACCAATCAATGAACCAGGGATAATAAATTTTTTCCACCCTAATACGTCGTTTATTTGCTGGATTGCAGAACGGCGTTTTTCAATATTCTCCATATTGTCGGCAAATCGATCGAGCTCAAAAATAATACTTCGAATAGATTCTTTCATCTTTCCATCCCGAAGTTTCGCAAACAACACGAACAGCCCCATGGCTAAAACATTAGCCGCCAGCAATATGCCAGCGGCCCAAATAAAGATTTGAAATTCACTTGTCGATAAAATCGTTGATATATTCATTAACGTGCCCCCATTCCATCTAATCTTTTATGTGCCGATTTCGCCGATTCTTCCACAACCACCAGCCTTTTATCAATTCCTTTTTGATCTTGATCTAATCGAAAAAGCATATCTTTCATTTCGGTAATTGCTTCTCTTAGCGCTGTTATTGCGGTTTGCAAAGGTTTAACAATTAGAAATTTTACTAACCCTGCCGTAAAACTAATGATTGTAATGAGCTGCACTGTATTGCTAAGATTTAACTCCACTGCCCCACCCCCAAAAAATCAATTCTCATTTATCTACATTAAAAACCTGCGACAAATTAAACTTACTAAAATCTAAATTCATAGAAAAGGTTACCTGCTACGGTAGCCGCAAGATCCCCACTATCAAATTTTTCATCTGCCCATTTGTCGATTGGCATGGAGTCCTCAATTTGATGCACTACATTTTTTGCACTACACACAGAGGCAGACATTAAAATTAATAGACACAGTACAAATGTTTTTATTTTCATAACTTTTCCCCCCAATAAAAATAGAGCCCCATGGCTCTTACTCTGCAATCAATCTCTCTGCAACTACTGTCTGGTATTCTTCTGGAATTGTTTCAATCTCCAAACGTTCAGCCTTGACCAGATATACATAACCTTTGATCTTCCATTCGATTAGTACGATTGCCATGCTAAATTCCTCCTTCCTTCTCTGCTGATAGCGCAAATATTGCTTCCCAAACATCTGCCAAATCCTGATCTGTTGTTGGCGTTATTATTACAGGTGCTGGTTCTGGAGGCGTATATTCGACCAGCTTTTTAGTTCGGATATCTACTTTTCTAGTAGCTTGATTTTGCATCCAATCGCCATGCTCATTATCGGTAATCTCAATATGCGGGGTAGGAATGGCAGATAAATCGAGGACTGTTCCTGTCTGCATAGTTCCTATTTCTTGCGTGATAATTTTCATAATTGGTAAATCATCTTCGCCTATAACATTATTGCCACTTTCGTCAACTTCTGGTATTTCTGTGATAATTGGCTCAGTGTTGTACACAGGTACTTCCTTGCCATGTATTGCAGAGTGATATGGTGCACCAATGATTAAACCCGTAGTTTCGTCATAATGTAAGTAATACATTTTCATTCTTCCTCCTTTAAGTTCCGACTACATGGTAATGGATAACACACGATGCTCCAGATCCATTGCCAATAAAAACATCCCACTGATAATCAAATTTTGCCGTAGTTATATTAATAGCTCTAAACACATAACCGTTAGGGACACCTTTCTCGTTCTGTTCAGCAATGCACATTTTCACACTTGCGAGAGTAATAGGAAACGTAACCGTGCCTGCAGTGTTTACTACTGCTGCAGCAGTGCCAAATATCTCTATATCCCCATTACTCCACTTACGCCAGTAGTAACCTGTACCACTACCGTAGGCTGCTATGTAGGTTGTTTGGTCGGCAGTGGCTATTTGCTTCCATGCACTCCAAGTTCCTCCTTGATTTTTACGAGTATAAAGAATACCAGTAACAACATTAGTAGCTTGCTGACTCACATAGGTTGTTCTACTAGATGTACCATTTATAACATCTACATAAAATAAGTGGTTAACGTCTCCAGCAGGTAAAGGGCCATTGATAGCAAGAGCACTAGTACCTACAACATAATATTTGCCATTTACAGTTAAGGTGTTCCAATTAGTATCTGTGATTTCAGTGGAGTAATTAAAATAGTCGGTAGTGGCAATTTGTTTCCACGGCGACCACGTACCAGCAGTACATATTCTAGTATAGATAATACCATCTGCAGCGTAATAGGTTTGCTGCAAGTGTGTACTCGCTCTAGCTATTACAAGCAAATGAGCATTTATATCTGCCCCAGAAGGATAGTTAGTCATTGTAGGTCCATTAACGTAGAAAAATCCTGTAGTTAGCATTGTATTGAGGTCTGCATTAAGGTACTGAACTGTGGTTGTGCCTAATCCGTATGGTGTAATTAAATCCGTAGTGGCAATTTTCTTCCACGGTGACCATACGCCATTTACACATTGCCTGATTTGCATATCATTCGTGATATTCGTCATCCATATTTGTTTTATAGTAGCTGCTGCAGACTCCACCATAACAATCATATGCCCGTAGTCATACGGTTTCGTTCCTGTTGCCGTTATCCTTACGTAGTAAAAGCCTGTTTCCCACGCTGTTTTGTCTATATCCCCCGTGTAATTGTTTGCGGTAGTACCTAATCCGTAACCAGCAGGAGCAACTAAGTCCATTGTAGCGATTTGTTTCCATGTTGACCAAGCACTCCCGGAATTTACAGTGTGCCGATGATACAGCAATGTTTTGTTACTTTCAAACCGTACCAGCATTTGCGACGTAAACATACTGCCTCCCGTAACAATCACGCCGTACTGAAACAGATCTGTAAACGGTATATTTGTTGGGGCAGGGACTATATACATACCGGAAAGAAGCAAAGTATTTAAATCGTAACCACTGGCGAGAGGTGTTAACCTTTCTCCTACTCCATATCCTTTCGGCGCTTTCTCACTATCTAATTCCGCGATTGCGGCTTGTACATTTGTTGCTGCTACACCACCTGTAGCGGTGCTAGATATTGCAGATGCTGCATGTGCTGCGCTGGTTGCAGTTGTATGGTTACTAGCATCTTCTAACGTCATTGCTGGTGCTGTATACCAATTTGATTTACCCGTTATCCGTTTGATCATGTTGCCTAGCATACTGAGTAACTTGGTTAGTGTGTAAGCTCCCGTAACTGCTGTAGTTGTATCGGTTATCGTTCGATTGCCTATTTTGGCGTCGTCAATTAATTTATCTGATTCTCCTTTTAAATATTTAACAGCTTGGGACGTTCGATTAAAGAACCAGTTGAAATATTCAGCTGGTGGTTTTTCTTCTGGTTTCCATCCCTCATCTTTCTTCGCCTGTGTTGGCTCAACGCCAGGCTGATTCCATTCTAAATCATCTGGAAAAGCCATGCTCTCATCTCCTTACTTTATATATAATCCACTGAAAAAACCGCCTGTATCTCGTTCAATATTAGAGAATCCTTTTTTACTATCTAGCTCAGGTGAAGGATATTTAAATGCACCACCCTGATCAGGCATCTCAAGACTTGAAAATCCATAACCAACGATAAATTCCGATTGCCTCGGTAAACTACTAAATTGAAATCCCCCTGCATAATACAGCTCACTGCCAAATTCAAAGGTACCTTTTACACGCAATTTCCAATCCAAATGCGCTGGCATCGTCACATATAATTTGCTATCAATAGCAGCAAAGCTTGTTTTCATATCCGTGAAAATGAATTCTACTAGATAATCTGCAAAGTATTCGTTGATTTCAACACCACTTGCAAAGGCCTCTAAAAACCGGATAAACTCGCGTTTAGTTGTGGGGCTCCTTAACCGTATCTTAGATAGTAATGCAGCCCGGCGCTGTTCGAGCGTATCTCCTGCAGTAGTTGCTACAGCAAAAATTTCTTCATAGGTTGGGATCTTCCAGGTAGCCTTTTGAATTGTCATCTGGTTTTCTACGTCTTGAATATTTTCTTCCAGAATGTCTAGCTCTCGGCCTTCGACCTCCATGATGCTATTCATTTGCCGGGAGTCACGGTAATAGTCCGGTAGATAGTCCTTCATACCTTTAGACTTCACTGAGCGTCACCGTCCCCAAAGCGGGTATTTCATTCACTCCGAGTATAATGTTTTCGCTTACACCATTTAACGTTAAATTGTCATAATCGATAACGCCAGAAACATTGACCATGACGGATCCAATCATGTTTAAAATTACTGTGCGGTTAGAGCTGAGATTAATACTTGTAAAGTAGCTTTCAACATCATTGGCAAACTCAGCTTGTACATCTGCAAGGCTTTTTGAGCCATTTAGTCTTATACTTGCAACAATATCAATTGCGATAGCGACAGCAGGCTCAACTGTAACATGAGCGCCGATCGGAGCCTTTCCCATGCCTAAACCATCCACCGGGTCAAGATATTCTTTAACATCAGTGACAAGCCCCGGTGATGCCGGATCTCCATTGCTATCAAGAACTGTCACTTTCACGGTTCCTCCACCATTCCAAAGAGGCTGAACAATTACTTTGCCAACTCCAGTAATTTCACTGCACCAATACTCATAATCTGCAATGTTTCCACTACCAGGATTCCTCCGGACTGTAATATAGTAGCGCTCTCGTAAGTCTTCGTCACTTTCAGCATCAACCCCATTGAAATCTTCGGCATGCTCGAAAACTAAAGAAGCCGCTTCAAGTCCGGGTATTCCCTCGACTGAAAGGACCTCTGCATTATAATCAACAACTGTTTGACTGCCAGTAGTTTCACTTTCAATCGCCACTACACCAGGAATGTCAATCTGCTTAGTTGCCTTAAAATAGACGGTATCAATTAGAAATCTATCACCAACAAAGATTCGCCCGCTTGTCCCGGTGCATTGCAAGAATCTTATTGTCTTTGCTGCTGGCTTTCGCTCCGTTGTCTAACTCCATATATACCTTTTTTAGTTCTAAAGCGGCGGGCGCAAGGGCATCAAAGATTATACTCCCTTGCCTGGAATCGAGGCCGTTGGGTATTCTTGAAAGCATATCGTTTAAAATGCTTTCAAGTGTTTTGTCTTCGTACAATCTGTCACCTCCCAATAAAGAAAACTTGTCTTGCGCCAATCCTTAGTTGCCCTTACTTGGAATCGAGAAAGTGTTATACTTTCTGATTCCGTAAAAAAGAGCGTTCTACGCCCTCTTTTTAATTACTCTTGTTGTGGCTGCTTTTTCAATAGACCAACCTCTATTTATTCTTCCTTTTAAAGTCTGGTAGTTAATACCTGTGATTTCAGATAGTTCCGCAACTGTCATAATTATATTATTATATTCAACTAATCTGTTTGAGCTTAAATTTCTGTTTTGTTGCTTATAATCTGCCCAAACACAATTTTCTTTACAGTAATTTCCAGCACTATCTTTTCTTTCAAGAGTTAATCCTTGTTTGTATCCATGATGCATATCGTTAAAAAAGTTTTCAAAACTCTCCCATTCCCTACTATATGTAATACCCTTGCTCCCATAATAACTATACGAAGGATTATTGGGATTATTACACCGTTCTTTCATGCTACCCCATATTTTGTGAAGTTTTTTGTGCAAATTTGTTTTGGTAGTCAAATATTCTGTGTTTTTATGCCTTTGCTTAGTAATTTCGGACATAACTTCTTTCTGCAAGCATCCGCAACTTCGTGTGTTTCCGTTGTTTAATAACGCCGCTCTTACAGATACCTTTTCCCCACAATCACAAACCGTCAAGTAATGCCAGGAACGTCCGCTATCACGAAAGAGTCTATCAACAACTAAAAGCCTCCCAAATCTTTTACCAATTAGATTATTTTTTGCTCTGTTGGTTTCAACTCTAGAGCAACCACAGCTAGCTATTGCTTTCTTTTTTCTCCTTAAATCAGATCCCTTGACCGTAGTAATGTTTCCGCATTCACATAAACATTGCCAATACCAAGCCCAACCTTTATCTTGATGTGACCTTTTAATAACTGTAAGCTTTCCATATTTTTCTCCGGTAAGATCCAAAACCCTCATGTTTGCACCTCCGTATGCATCTTCAAATAATTATGCTATTGGAAAAGCGGCTAGAGTTCGCCCTTTCTGGTGTACATTCCCTATCCCAATTATATTATACTTTAAATACTCACATCCATATCAAATGTTCCCTCCACTGTATCCACCCAAAATCCAATAAAAACATCATCACCGTTTATTCTAATATTGAAATCATAGACACTGTTCACCCGGCTATCATAAATTAATGCTTCCGTAACCATTCTTTTTATTTCTGATTTTAAGAAAGAATCAGAAAATCCCTTGCCAATCATGTTTCGGACTTCACAGCCATAAGCATCAGTATAAATCGGATGAATAAAGCGTATGGTTACAATTGCCTTTCGGATAAACTGTTCTATGGCTTTTCGGCCATCGACCATGCCCTTAATTTCGCCAGTGTCGAAATCCAATGCATAAGTTTTAGAGGACTGTAATGTATTTTGAGTGACAACCGGTATAACGATGTTTGGCGTTAATGCCATTCTAATTCCCCCTAGTACTGAACAAGTCGGTCACATATCCAGTATTTTTGACCACCAGCAAAACGAATGACCATTACCCTTTCACCAGCGGCAAGTTCATTTAAAAATTCAAGCTCTGAATGATCCAGCACAATACTAGTTAGGTCGTGCTGATGCGGTCCCTGCCCTCTAAGCGTTTCTTCATCGGTGATATGGGTTGATGATAGTTTGACCTGACGTTTATGATTGGTCAAAAGCTCTGCAACCACGATCAATTCT
>JARBUM010000161.1 GCA_029239675.1 Pelosinus sp.
TTCAGAAGCAATTTTGGAGATTTGAAAAAAGTTGATTATGTGGATTTGCAGAAAGCCTTAGAACTTTATTTCGCGCATTTGTAATATAGTTATACTTTAGTGTAATATAGTTCCATTAATCTAGCTTTTTAGGTGATTCATCAGCATGGCATGTTATGGAGCCATCAAATTAAATGTATGGAACAGTAGATAAGGCCTTGGAATCATTGATTTTGTTGATGTTTTTAGGGATGATGATTTAGATGGTATGCATGGTGAAAACACTTCAAAACCATGATTTGGATTCCAAGGTCGGTGAATGACTTAAGATAAAAGAAAAAAAGGTGGCAGGAGATACTATGAAAATTAGGCTTATTCGCAGTGCGACAATACTGGTGGAATATGCGGGAAAGAAATTTATCATTGATCCCTACTTTGCAGCAAAGCACACAATGCCGTCATATACAGGCAAGTCGCCAAATCCTTTAGTGGACTTGCCTTGTGATTCGAGCCAAGTGATTAAAGGTATAGATATGGCTATTATTTCACATCTCCACTCAGATCACTTTGATTCAACAGCGCAAAAGTTACTACCTCGAAATTTATCGATCCTGTGTCAGCCCAGAGACGAGCCGGAAATTAAAGCTCAAGGATTTCAAAATGTTGTACCGATCATAGAACAAATAACTTGGGAAAACATAGAGATTATTCGTACTGAATGTCAGCATGGTTCGGGTGAAGTCTTAAAAGAGATGGGGACAGCTTCAGGCTTTGTATTTAAGAATGAAAATGAACCTACGGTATATTGGACAGGAGATACTGTTTGGTGTAAAGTTGTCGATAACACTATTTTTCAAGTGAAACCGTCGATTGTAATAACTCACTCATGTGGTGCTGTATGGGGTGATAATATTCCAATCGTAATGAATGCCGAGCAGACAGTTAAAGTTTGTTTAGCTGCGCCTGCAAGTACAATCATTGCTACGCATATGGAGTCTCTTGATCATGCTACAATATCTCGTGGATGTTTAAGAAAGTATGCTGAAGCAAATGGTATTGGTGCAGAACAACTGTTGATACCCTCAGACGGCGAAACATACCATTTTGGTAATGATAGATTTTTGCGATAAGCAAATAGAGTTGCAGAGATGTTAGCTACTGTAGATTATTGCTTTGCCGAATTCTCAGAGAAATAAGATACGATTGGTTTAATTAAATAAGGACAAGCAGTTGACCTTTGACAATGATTTGTCAGAGGTTATTTTTTTCATAAAACTTGCACAATAGCCGTTTATTCAGTTTGGGTAAAGGCTAAGCAAATCGAAGATAGTATTGAATGGTCCTATGTGGAGCATCAATAGTCTGTGGTATATAATTAGGTACTATAATACAAATAAGTGCGTACTTGTTGATTAATACATTAATAACTATTATTATAGCAAGAGCACTTGTGAGAAAATTAGTTTTTATATGAGGGGGATGGGATAATGGATTTAATTACAGTTAATCAAGAAAAATGTACTAAATGCGGAATTTGTGTGGATATATGTCCACCAAGAATTCTAATAATGGAAGAAAACGGACCAACCGCATATGAATCTCAAACATGTATAGCATGTGGGCATTGTGTTGCCATATGTCCACATGCAGCAATCGATAATGTTAAGACACCATTGTCTGTTCAAGTTGATTTAGCAAGATTTCCGGTTATTGATACTGAAACTGCTTACCAGTATATGAGATCTCGTCGATCAATTCGCAGTTATAGAAGTGAGAGCATTCCTGGGAATCAGTTATTAAAATTAGTTGATGTTGCGCGATTTGCTCCTACTGCTAGTAACAAACAGGGAATTTCGTATATTCTTGTAGAAGATAGTAAAATACTAAAAAAAGCAACTGAGGTAGTAATTCAATGGATGGAAGAAAATCAGTCCCATTGGTGGAGTTTTCCATTACATATTCATGCTTACAGAGAAGACGGAATAGATGGGATTTTTCATTCTGCTCCCAATCTCATAGTAGCCACTGCTCCCAAAGATTTTAAAAATGGTCGCGAAAATACAATTTTATCATTTTCTTATTTAGAATTGTTTGCAAATACATTAGGGATAGGTTCTGCTTGGGCAGGTCTCTTTGAAATGTGTGCGTTTTCAAACCATTCTCCCTTACTGGACTTATTCAAAATTCCAGAGAATAAGTCGATAACAGGGGCTGTTATGGTTGGTTTTCCTAAATATAGTTTTAAACGACTTGTAGATAGAAATCCGCTTGATGTTACTTGGTTAAGCTGTGATGAGAAATAGGTTTAAATATTAATTGATAGGATTGTATACAACAGCTTTAGTCTGTACCTCCTTTAATTCTCTGTATTTGCCAAGAATTTCCTTTATGGTATATAATGGGAAAGGTTAAGGGGAGGTAATTATAATGGATGCATTATCATCGAATAGAAGTAAATTGTTTTCTATTTCGTTGGCCCACCTATTTAACGACTCGTACATTAATTATATTCAGACGCTACTACCATTTCTGGTAGTAGCAGGGCTAGGAGTAAGTAAAGGTGCTTTTTTAATTTCCGCTTTTACCATTACGTCATCCATATTACAACCTGTTTTTGGATATTTAGTAGATCAGCAAAATCAGCGCTGGATGGTTTATGTAGGAACTCTTTGGATGGCTGTGTTAATAAGTTTAATAGGTGTTATTGAGGCATACCCTTTCCTGCTTATTTTAGCTGCTTTTTCTGGTTTGGGAACTGCCGCTTTCCACCCTCAAGCATCAGCAATGGTTGCTGCTATCAGTGGTGAGAAAAAAGGTTTTTCTCAGTCAGTTTTTGTGGCTGCAGGGAATATCGGAAGTGCACTTACTCCATTAGTGGTTGTTCCTTTTGTATTAACGTATGGCTTGGAGGCAACTCCATTATTTGCTCTTCCTGGTATTTTTGTCGCAGTTTTATTGTGGTTTAATGCACCTAAGATTCAACTAGTAACCAGATTATCGCCTCCGCCGCTATTATCGGTGCTACGTCCAGTGTGGGCTGAACTAACTAAGATTGTAGTTGTTGTAGCATTGCGTTCTCTTGCTTATTTTGGATTAATTGCTTTTCTACCTCTATATTTGCAATACAACAATATTCCTCTTATCATCGGTGGACAAATGCTTTTTTTATTGCTGTTTTTTGGGGCAATAGGGGGATTAATTGGTGGGTATTTATCTGATCTGTTTGGAAGAAAGGTCATAATTGTAGGTTCGTTAGTCATATCTAGCCCTTTGTTTTATATTTTTCTTCATTCAACGGGTTTATTGAGCTATCTGGTTTTAGCCTTAGCCGGAGCAGCTCTGTTGGCGTCTTTTTCGGTAACTATAGTAGCTGCTCAAGAAGTCATTAGTAAAAATGCAGCCATGGCATCTGGTCTTATGTTAGGTTTTGGTGTTGGAATTGGAGGTCTGGGAGTGGGGTTAGTAGGATTAGTGGCTGAACATATTGGTCTTGCCTACGCAATAAATTCATTGATTTGGTTGCCTCTCTGTGCTGGACTTGTCGGACTTACTATTGTGGAACAAAAATCATCGTTGTATACAAATGTCAATAGTTGATTATGTTTACATAGGATTGTGTATGACACTACCACCGTCCCCTTGTCATTGTTTGGAGATACGATTATTCTTAAACCCCGGAGCGTAGCGGATGAATTGCAAGACCTTATTCTAGCGGTTATAGTGAAAGATGGTAAATCGGTGACAGCGGAAACTGTTAAAGAATATCAGATCCAGTTAAATACAGCGCTGGACCATATTGTGGCGGAAGCAGAGCAAGAGTACGATAATAAAGAATATGTGTCTCTTGCTGATTTAAAACGGGAAAACAATCATGTATGAGCTGATCATTCTTAATTCCGCAGCCAAGCAGCTAAATGAATTTGAAAAACCAGTCCGAAATAAAATAATTGCAGTGCTTGAAGAGATAGCTAGAAATCCATTCATTGGAGATAGTTTAAAAGGAGATTTGGGGCTCTGGGGGATTGTTGAATAGTGAATAGACATTAGGCAAATTATTGACTTATGTCTATTTTCTATCAAGTGGCATGTAATAGTTTTAAAAAAGCGCGAAGCCAGAAGTTATATGGATTGTAGGGAAATCCAGAATGGCATGTAAGTGGTGCCATGTTCATAAAGGTAACATTTTTCAAATGCTTGACGGATTCAGGACGCGAATGTTAAAATGAATTAATAGTGTATATACACATAAGAGCTAGAGAAATAAGAAAGGTAATTCAGACCACCATAAGCGAACTGGCAAAGATAATGCGCATTGACCGGACTACTCTGAACAGTACCGCTGGCTGATGCCGGTCTGATAACAGTTACTCCTGGTAACGATTCGCGTACCCGACAGGTCATGTTGACGGAAACAGGCAAAGATGCGGTGGTCAGAGGGTGGGCACTATGAAGAGAGGCTCAAGAATCTAAAAAGAATACATATAGCCCCTGTATAAAGTCGCATGGTATGCAATTTGAGTTGGTAGGGAGTTATAGAAAAAAATATGTGCATATACACGTAAAATGGTTAAAGGGGACACAAAATAGGACACGTATGTAGAGAGGAGGGGTTATATGATGTCGGTTTTGCCAAAGTAGAGGACTATTATAGTCTGAAATCACGAGTGTATATACACCGAAAGCTCAAAAATTACATGAGGAGGTTACAATGAAAGAGACAATTAAAAATGAAGTTATTCGATATGCTTCAGAGAGCAGAGAGAATTGGTCTACGGAGACCAATGATCATTATTTCGATGAACCCCTTATACAATGTGCATCTGCCGATGATTTATTATTTGAGGAATACAAGAAGATTCTTTATTCTGAACACCTTAC
>JARBUM010000162.1 GCA_029239675.1 Pelosinus sp.
TGCTATAATTGCTGTGAATAAGCTGGTAGGTAAGGTGAAAATAGTGAAAAAAATTAATCTTGCAATCGTGGGGCCATCTGATTCTGTTGCATTGATCAGCGAGACTGTTTCTGAACGCAGTGATGTTGTGGATATTTTGCCTGTGGTGTATCAAGATGCTTCTGAAGTGCCTGATATTATTACTAAAGTGGATAATCGTATTGATGCATGGTTGTTTTCAGGAAAAGTTCCTTACATGTATGCCAAGAATGCTCAGAGAACGATAAAACCGTTGTATTATCTTCCCCATACTGGCTCTAGTTTATATCGTGCTTTGTTGCAAATATTACATATTGAAAACTTGAAAATTAATAGAATTAGTTTTGATACTTTTTATAGAAAAGAAATTGAGGAATCTTTTGGAGATATACCTATCCCTGTTCCTCCTTTTTATGTAAAAGACTATGATAACATTATTTCTGCTAATGAAATTACCCAATATCACTATCATTTATGGCAAAAAGGTGAAACAAACATTGCCGTAACATGTTTCCTCTCTAGTTATCAAGAATTAAAGAAACTTGGTGTTCCTACCTTTCGTATATGGCCGACCCGTGATAGTATTCGCACTACGTTGGCAATCGCAATTAGTAAAGTTGAAGCAATCCGATCCAAGGGGAGCCAAATAGCAATTCATCACATCGCGATCGATAATTATGAAACCTTTATTTCAGAATCTACTTCCAGTTATGGAGTAAAACGCATTGAATTACAACTTTATGAGATATTAATACATTATACGGAAATGTTAAGAGGTTCTATTTTGATGCAGGGAGATGGACATTATATTATCTACTCTACTCGCGGCATCATAGAGAGTCTGACTAAGGAATTTACCATCATGCCTTTATTAGAGGAAATTACCTATAAAATGAACATCAATGTAAGTGGTGGAATCGGCTTTGGTCCTACTGCCTATGCAGCAGATGAAAATGCTCATATTGCATTAGGATTAGCAAGGCAAGCTGGTTCTTCGAAATGGATGGTTGTTCTGGATGATAAATCAGCAATTGGACCACTTAGTTCGAACACTCATTTGCAATATGCTATAAGATCAGATGATTTAGCAATGCAGAACTTGGCTGACAAGTTAAATATAAGAATGACAACTGTATTTAAAATGATTGCTGCTTTTAAACAATTTGACAATGCAATCGTTAATGCCGATGATCTTGCACTTTACCTTTCGATTACACCTCGCAGTGCTAGACGATTGCTTAGCAATTTATTAAACAACGGTTTAGCCGTTAATTCGGGAGAAGAAGGCGCGGGCAAAGGTCGGCCCCGAAAATTATATCGTATCCTGCTGGATAAAATGGTGGCTCCACCCAAAGAATAATTACGAATGTATTGAAAAGGTTTCAAAAAAAAGACTTTCCAAATCTACAATAGTAAGATATAATCATAAGAAGATATTGATGATATGGTTTTTAAAAATAATAATATGATTGAATAAAGCAATGAGGCTTTGTGCATAGGGCGCAAAGTCTCATTTTATTTTTAACCATTAAAGGAAATTTCCATAAATAGACCGAATTGCAGAATGAAAAAGAATTCTGTATCAATGATACAGATGAAATGAGGGTGATAAATATATGTGTGATCATAGACAAGAGATCGAATTACAGCAAATAGTTACTAGTTTACGGCAAGACTTCCATCGCCATCCTGAACTAAGCGGTAAAGAAAAACGTACACGAGAAACCATTGAGACATTTTTAAGAAATATTGGAGTAACAGTTCAGACCTTTGTTAGTCAATATGGTCTGTGTGGTGTTATTGAAGGTGATCAACCTGGGCCTGTTATTGCTTTACGGGCAGATATGGACGCATTGCCCATAATTGAAGAAAACAACGTTCCTTATCAATCTCTCTATAAAGGAAGCATGCATGCTTGTGGTCATGATGGACATATGGCTATTTTAATGGGAACTGCCGTTATGCTGATGAAGTATCGCCACCAATTAAAAGGTACTGTGAAACTTATCTTTCAACCAGCAGAGGAAGCTGCTCCATTAGGTGGAGCAACAGCGATGATGCAGGAGGGCGTTTTAGAAAATGTTGACGCCATATTTGGATTACACCTATGGCCTGACATCCCTTACGGCACCATTGGTATTAAATCAGGTGCTTTTATGGCGGCTTCCGATCGCTTTACCATCAATATTCTGGGGCGTGGTGCTCACGCAGCGCAACCTCATAAAGGTATCGATTCCATTACCATGAGTGCTGATATCATCCAAGGATTTAATCATATTATTAGCCGACAAATAGATCCACTGGAAGTAGCAACGATATCAATTGGTGCAATTCATGGCGGTGAGCGTTATAACGTAATAGCCAAAGAGGTGATGGTGGAAGGTACTATACGTACGTTGAATGAAACTACCAGACAAGAAATCCCAAGACGAATGGCTGCGGTTTTGGAAGGAATTACGAAGTCTCAAGGGGGCGATTATGTATTTGACTATCAGCAAGGCTATCCGGCTTTAAGAAATTGGACGCAACCTACGGAAATTGTGGTTCAAGCGGCCACCAAAGTGATTGGAAAAAACAATATATGTACTGACATAAAACCTGTTCTGGGTGCTGAGGACTTTGCCAATTATCTTACTAAAATCCCAGGAGCCTTCTTTTTCCTTGGTTGTGCTAAGGCTGGAGAAGATACTCCGATTTTACATAATTCACGATTTGACATTGACGAAAACGCTTTGTTAATAGGGTCTAAGCTTCTATATCAAATTGTATTAGAGGCAATGAAGTCTTACAAAGCGATAGGAGGTGAAATTTACTAAACTACACGACAGCACTTATTACTAAAATATAGGAGGTACATTATGAATCAATTAGGATATGCCCCGCAAAAAAATAATTCTTCTGGTACGAGTACTTTTCAAAAAATCTTAGATATAATTGAGTATGTTGGCAATAAGTTCCCTTCTCCCTTTATTTTATTTTCGATGCTAGCCTTGGTGGTACTCGTAATTTCAGCCATTTTTGAAGGAACTGCTGTTTCTTATATTGGTAAAGGTGGAAAAGCAGTTGATGTTAAAGTTCTTAGCCTGCTAAATGCAGATGGTTTTCGTTATATTATGACCGATATGGTTAAAAATTTTATTAATTTTCCACCATTAGGACTTGTTGTTGTCATGATGCTGGCTATGGGTTTAGCAGAGGCTACTGGATTTATTGGAACTTTAGTTCGTAAAATCATGCTTGGAGTGCCCTCCTGGGCTATCACAGCAACAATCTTTCTAATTGGTATTAATGGAAACTTAGCATCTGATGCAGCTATGGTTTTTGTACCTGCTGCTGCGGCGGCTGTCTATGCCAGTATGGGAAAAAATCCAATACTAGGTATGTCTATTGCCTTTGCGGCAACGGCGGCAGGATTTAGTGCAAATTTTATACCTGCAGGAACAGATGCCTTAATCGCTGGTATTACTCAGTCGGCCATTGGAAATGTTGCCGCTACTGCTAATTCGCCAGCTCATCCTCTCATTAATTATTATTTTATGAGTTCCTCAGTTGTTCTTTTAACCATTGTAGGAACCCTCGTTGCTGAGAAAGTAGTCTCACCTCGTTTAGATAAGCTAGAAATGAAAGAACTACAAAATGGAATTAATGAACACCTAGTCACCCCAGAAGAAAAGAAAGGGTTAGCGTATGCTGGTTGGACTGCTTTAGGCTATATCCTATTATTACTAATACTGCTTGTTCCAGAATACGGAGTACTTCGTGATCCTAAGACCCATCTGTTGATTCCTAAATCGCCATTTTTAGATGGTATTATCCCCATCTTGTTTTTCTTCTTTTTCTTTATTGGCATCGCATTTGGTATTGGAAAAGGAGTCATAAAAAAAGAAAGTGATATACCTAAATTCTTATCTCAAGGTCTTTCAGGATCTCTTAGCTTCATAGTTACTGCTTTTTCAGCAGCACAATTCATTGCATGGTTTAATAAAACGAATATTGCAACTGTTATTGCAGTTAAGGGGGCACATTTGTTACAGAGCTTAGATTTTACAGGTGCCGCTCTGGTCATTGCGTTGATTTTACTTTCCGGCTTTGTCGACTTATTTGTAATCAGCGGTTCAGCAAAGTGGTTAGTTTTGGCTCCTATTTTTGTTCCCATGTTTGGTTTATTGGGATATGAACCAGCTTTAACACAAGCTGCTTATCGAATTGGTGAGAGTGCAATAAACTCAGTTACACCATTAAACTACTATGTACCAGTCATGCTTGGAATTATGGCTCATTATATGAAATCAGAAGAAAAAGTAGGTATGGGGACCCTCATGGCAACACAGATTCCCTATGCTCTTGCCTTCTTAGTAACATGGACATTGTGGCTGTTGTTATTTATGGCTCTTAACCTTCCCCTTGGGCCAGGCGCAAATATTTTTCTTAAATAGAATAGTATTAAAGTTAGATCGCTCCTTTCTTTATCAAATCAGTTACTGTAAATAAGTGAAGAATCCTGTTATGCAACAATAGCAGGATTCTTCACTATTTTATTTATGAGAAACATTCAAATATTTTTTATAAACTTGATATAGATCACAGTTAAGATGCGAATAATGGGGTATGATAAAGATAATATTTGAGGAGGTGGCACAATGTTACCTAAAGGTGCTAATTTACAAAAGATTCATAATGGCAATCGTACGTATGCAATCACACCCCATTTGCCTGGAGGTTTTATAAAACCAGATGTTATGAGAAAGTATGCTGATATAGCCGAGAAATACCATGGTGTTATGAAGTTGACTTCCGCTCAACGGATTATGATTACAGGTCTTAAAGCG
>JARBUM010000047.1 GCA_029239675.1 Pelosinus sp.
TGGAAAACGGCAAAATCTTCAGGAGTAAATTTTCGTTCTGATAATAAAGCAACTGCCAAGGCATCGCCCATAGCCAGAGTTGCTATGGCACTAGCCGTTGGTGCTAAACCAAGAGGACAAGCTTCTTTTTCTACAGCAATATCCAAGAATATATCTGCATTTTTACCCATCGTAGATTCCTGGCAGCCTGACATAACAATGATACTTGCGCCAATCCGTTTAAGAGCTGGAAAAATACTAACGACTTCAGCTGTTTCACCACTATTCGACAAAGCCAATACTACATCCTCTGCTGTGACCATACCCAAATCTCCATGAATCCCTTCTGCGGGATGGAGAAAAAAAGCAGGAGTTCCCGTACTAGCAAGGGTTGCTGCAATTTTTTTGCCAATATGACCGGATTTACCCATGCCAGTAACAACCACACGCCCCCTGCACGCTAAAATCATAGTAACCGCTGCTGTAAATTGACCATTAATGCGAGGTATCAGATTTGTGATAGCTGCTGCCTCGATAGCTAATACTTCTTTTGCTTGTTCAATAATCATGATGCAAACCTCCCAAATACGTTATTAACCACAAAGACACAAAGAACACTAAGGAATGTTTTCCTCTGTGTGCTGCCCTAGCAGCATTGTGTCTTTGTGGTTCATTTTTTTGAAAACTAATCTATTATTTAACCAATGATCAAATTTGCTCAAAGACTCCTATCTTCTATCTAGGAGTAAGAGCAACTGATGTAAGTGGAGTTAAACTCCACTTACATCAAAATCTTACTTATGTTTCCTAACTACATTGTCAAGAGCTTGTACGTCTTTTAATAAGTCTTCCAATTGTTCAATATACAGCATATTAGGTCCATCGGATAAGGCTTCTGCAGGATTATCATGTACTTCCATGAATAAGGCATCAACTCCCACTGCTACAGCAGCTCTGGTAAGATAAGGCACAAATTCTCGTTGTCCACTGGAGGTGGTTCCTGCTCCCCCTGGTAACTGTACACTGTGGGTCGCATCAAAGACGATAGGATACCCAAATGAGCGCATGATAGGCAAAGATCGCATATCGGTAACTAAATTGTTATAACCAAAGCTAGCGCCTCGTTCTGTAAGTAGAATATTTTCATTACCTGCTTCACGAATTTTAGCAATTACATTTTTCATATCATTGGGAGCCAGGAATTGTCCCTTTTTCACGTTCACAACCTTGCCAGTTTGGGCAGCTTGGTATAGTAAATCCGTCTGGCGGCATAAGAAAGCTGGAATTTGTAGAATATCCAATACTTCTGCTGCCGGCTGAATTTGGGTACTGCAATGAATATCACTCACTACTGGTACACCTAGCTCTTTTTTAATGTAGCTGAGTATTTCTAGTCCTTCTGTAAGTCCAGGTCCACGGAAAGAGGAATAAGAGGAACGGTTGGCTTTGTCAAAAGATGCTTTAAAAATGTAGGGAACGCCTAGGCGATCTGCAATTTCTTTTATGGCTTTACCAATTTTGAGAGTACGCTCCGCACCTTCAATAACGCAAGGTCCAGCAATCAAAGCAATGGGATTCTTCCCACCAACGGTAATCGATCCGATGTTAACTGTATTCATAAAAATAGCCTCCTTAATATTTATAACGAAGAGTATGGAGTTTTGAACCGCGAAGACGCGAAAGGCACGAAGAGGTATTTCATGTGTAACCACCTCCTCTGTGCACTCTGTTGTTCTCTATGTCCTCTGTGTTCCAATATATCTTTACCTTTTTAGCAACAAATTCACTTTTTCTAAATCTTCTATGGTGTCTACACCAATGGATTTGAAATCTGTTTTCAGTACCTTGATGCGGTAGCCATGTTCTAATGCTCGTAGCTGTTCTAATGATTCTGCCTTTTCTAAGGGAGTGGGAGCCAGCTTTGCATATTTTAGTAAGAAATCCCGACGATAGGCATAGATACCAATATGTTTATACACAGGCAAGCCTGTCTCTACACGGGGAAAAGGGATGAGAGAACGCGAAAAGTATAGTGCATAACCTTGTAAATCCGTAATCACTTTTACAGCACTTGGTGTATGATACTCACTTTTATCCATTTCTGTCATTAAGGTAGCCATGTGTAAATCAGGATTATTCTTAAAGGCTTCAGCCAATTGGTCAATCACCTCTGGCTCAATCATCGGTTCATCACCTTGAACATTAATAATCAGGTCTACATCTGGACATTGCTTTGCTACCTCAGCCAGTCGGTCTGTACCTGTAGGATGATCTGCTGACGTCAGTATGACTTCACCACCGAATTTTTCAACTGCCTCATATACTAAAGGATGATCCGTTGCCACAATCACACGCTTAGGATGCTTCGCAAGAATAGCTCTTTCGTATACATGTTGTATCATTGGTTTACCCGCAATATCAGCTAAAGGCTTACCAGGAAGCCTAGTAGAAGAATATCGGGCTGGAATTACACATACTATATTCATAAAAGAACCTCCCTTATTCTAATAGTAAAAGCATTTCAAAACGCGAAGATGCGAAGATGCTTACGCGGGCGTGAAGGAAACGAAGGGGGCATCATATATACTCGTCTTCGTGTTCTGCGTGCAACTTCGTGACCTTCGCGGTTCAACGTTTTCCCCTTAGGATACTCTGAGCTTCTGTTACATTATTCTGTAACAACGCCTTGTTTTTCATCTACCTTCTTGATTAGCTTCATCAGATCTTCATAGCCTTCGGTAAAATATACTGCGATGCTTAACACATATAAAGGCAATGGGCGATCAGAGTGGATAAATTCAGCGGGAATCTTCACTGCATCCTTTTCCGTAGTCACCAAGGCATATACTTTCTCATCTACCGCTCGTTGCATAATATATTGCATTTCTGCCATAGTATAGTCATGATGATCTGCATATCTTACACCGCGCACCTCTGTTACACCTAGATCTAAAATGGTTTGTTCAAAGGAAGAAGGATTACCGATAGCAGAAAAGGCTAATACCTTTTGTCCACGGACGCTTTCTAGTGGCACATCCTTAATGCCTATACCTTTATACCATTCCTCGATTTCCACAAAACAGCGAGGTTTATGAATACTTTCCACCACTAAAGCTTTGCTGTTATATTGATTCAAGGTATCGTGAATTACATCTCTGGCACCATGAGTTGATTGATCCACCTTCGTTAGCAAGAAAACCTGTGCCCGCGCCAGATTCGATAAAGGTTCTCGCAGAGTCCCCCTTGGCAGCATGAACTTATTGCCAAACATATTTAAAGAATCAATTAACACAATATCTAAATCACGGGCTAATTTCCAATGCTGGAATCCATCATCTAAAATAATAACATCTGCCTTCAGCTCATTTACAGCGTATTCTCCCGTAACAATTCGATTGCGTCCGATAACTACAGAAACACGGGGTAAACTTTTTGCTAATAAATAAGCTTCATCCCCAGCCTCTGTTGCTGACATGTAGATTTTTTTCCCGTCGGAAACGAGGCCGACCTCCCCTTTCCATCCAGCCCGATATCCACGATTCAAAATGACTACTCGATATCCCATATCTCGAATAATGGTAGCCAATCGTTGGGCTGTTGGAGTCTTGCCAGTTCCGCCTACTGTAATATTTCCTAGACTAATGACATGACAAGCTAGTTTGTGCTGTTCTAAAATCCCATGCTTATATAAGGCTAGCTTAAAAAGCACAGCCCACCCATAAATGATGGAAAAGACATGCAGTACTCCTAGCAGAAAGTCTGCAAGAATTCCTGGCTCTTCACCATGCACTAATCTATATAAATAAAGTTGTAATTCTTCACGTTGGCGCATACTTGTTCCGCCTTTGTTTAATTTATTCGTCCCAATAACTCTTTTAGATACATCACACTTTTTCGAGAAGCCCCACGATTTTCTTCAATGATAGTCAGTGTTTCTTGGGACATTTTTAACCGTAACTGCTCATTATTTAAAATCTCTAAACAACTTGTCCCTAAGGTCTCAGCATCATACACTGTCACACATGCTTGTCTTCCAGAAAATAATGCATATGTCTCTTTAAAATTAAACATATGAGGACCAACCAAAATGGGTTTTCCATGTGCTGCAGGCTCTAAAATATTATGACCGCCCCTTGGCACAAGACTGCCTCCCACATAAATAATAATACCAACACTATATATTTTTCCTAATTCACCAATCGTATCAAGCAAGATAATATCATGATCATCACTAGGATGTTCTACTAGCGCAGTTCGCAGAACTCCCTTAAAACCATAATCAGCTGCTAATTTAATAATCTCTTCACTGCGTATAATATCTCGTGGAGCTATTACAAGTTTCAAAGTGGGAAAGTTCTCTCTCACTTTTTTAAAAGCGGCGAATAACATTTCTTCTTCCCCTGGATGAGTACTCCCCGCCACCAAGACAGGAATCGAATCTGCAATCCCCATTCCGCGGCGTAGAACTTGTTGTTCCTCTGGAGTCACGCTGGTATAGGTCTGGTCAAATTTTGTATTGCCAGTAACAACGACACGCTGTACATCTGCCCCCAAGCGAAGAATATATTGGGCATCAATAGTGGATTGCATGCAAAATTTATCCACAGTATTGAGCATATCCTTTAATACACTACGCATATAATGATAGCGTTCCACGCTTTTATCACTTATCCTGCCATTTACCATCATAACGGGGATGGCAAAATGCCTTGCGGCTTTTAAAAAATTCGGCCATAACTCCGTTTCTACCAACAAAAATACGCTGGGCCGGATACGTTTGACCACATTATGGCTAAGATAGGGTAAGTCTAAAGGGAAAAAGATAATACTATCCGCATCTTTAATAATCCGTTTTGCCATGGCATACCCACTGGAGGTCACTACGGATATTACTATAGGCTTTTTAGGAAACTCATGTTTTATTTCTTTGATGATAGGACTTGCCGCAACAATTTCTCCCACTGACGCTGCATGAAGCCAAATACAATCTTTGTGAGCTACAGGTGCCAAGTCCTCCTCAGGTAGAAAGCCAAAGCTTTGTTTTAACCGCTGACCAAAACCTTCTTCCCGAATAAAGCGGAAGATAAATACTGGGGTAGCCAGCACAACAAGCAATATTGCTAATAGATTATAAAGAAAATGCATAGTAGATACCCCTTTTTCCGTCTTTCCTCTTATCTGCTTTCAAATTGAACCTGATACAATTTACTATATAAGCCACCTGCTGCCAAAAGTTCTGTATGAGTTCCTTTTTCTGCAATTCTACCTTTCTCCATAACAACAATTAGATCGGCTCGCTGCACTGTAGACAGACGATGAGCAATGACAAAGGATGTGCGTCCTATCATTAATTTATCTACTGCCTCTTGCACCAGTTTCTCGCTTTCCGTATCCAATGCGGATGTGGCCTCATCCAATATCAAGACACGAGGGTTTTTTAATATGGCTCTGGCAATAGAAATACGTTGCCGCTGACCGCCAGATAATTTAGAACCTCGCTCACCGATTTGAGTGTCATATCCTTCAGGCATATCCAGAATGAAATTATGAGCGTTAGCTGCTTTGGCAGCATTCACAACTTCCTCATGACTAGCATCTAGTTTTCCATATAAAATATTGTCATGAACACTGCCATTAAACAATATTGTTTCCTGAGGCACAATACCAATTTGCTCCCGAAGGGATTGTAACGTAACGGTTTTTATATCAATACCATCAATGGTAATGTTTCCATCTGTAGGATCATAAAATCGGGGAATCAGGTTAGCAATGGTGGTTTTCCCTGCCCCACTTGGGCCCACAATCGCCACTACCTGACCTGGATTGACCTTCAGATCTAAATGTTGCAAAGCAGGCTCCCCTACTTTGTATTCAAAAGTCACATTATTTAATGCCACATACCCCTCTATGGTCGGTAATGCAGCGGCATTTGGTATATTTTCAATCTCCGGTTTTGTATCTAACACTTCAAATACTCGTTCAGCGGCTGATAAGGCTTTTTGAATATTACCATAGACACGACTCAGACGTTTAATAGGATTTGATAAATTAACTGCATAAATTAAGAAGGCAATCAAGGAACCCGCTGTCAGATTATTATTAATAACCTCTCTGCCTCCATACCAAATAATCATGGTAACACCAATGGCAGCAAGAAATTCAATCACTGGAGTTAATGTAGCCATAATTTGAGAATTTTTCATTTGCGCTCTAAAATTATTATTATTTTCTTTTTGGAAGCGTTCTATTTCATAATCTTCTCTAGCAAAGGATTTAATAACCCTTACAGAAGAGATACTTTCCTGCAAAACAGAGGTAATATCAGCAGTCCTTTCCTGCACTGCCATACTAGATGTCCGCAATTTTTTACCAAAAATATTAATTGCCTGCCCTACTAAAGGTAAGGTCACCAAAGTTAAGAGAGATAACTTCCAATGAAGATAAAACATAGCTCCTAATGAACCTACTAAGGTCATGCCTTCGGTGAACAGTTCAATCATACTGTCTACCAAGGCTCCCTGTACAGCTGCCACATCATTGGTAATATAACTCATAATTTTCCCTGTCCGTCGTTTTTCAAAGTATGACAAGGATAAACGTTGTAGATGCCTATATATGCCTTCTCGAATGTCAATTATAACCTTCTGTCCAATATAGGACATGAGATAGGTTTGTCCAAAGAAAAAGATGCCTCGCAAAAAGTATACAATCACAATACCAATAGCAATGGTATTAAGCGTTGTCATATCTTTTGTTGATAGAACCTCGTCTATCACCTCACGCAGTATCCAAGGTACATATAAATTGGCACTGGCCGCCAGAAGAATACAAACAATTGCTACTATCATACGTGGTAAATAAGGTTTTACGTATCGTAGCAGGCGTAAATATATTGTCATTTTTGCCCTCCACTTGAGCTTTGACCTTTAGCGATGGTTAAAATCTCTCTTGCCACCCGCTCTACCGCACCGACTTCGCCTAATTTTTGTTTTACTTCCGCTAAATCTTGCAACATTGCTTTGTGTACACTGGTGTCCAGTAAGATAGGTATTGTTTCATTCGCAATATTATCCGCTGTTACCGCATACTGCAACAATTCCGGTACTACCTTACGTCCTGCAATAATGTTAGGCAGACTGATATAAGGAATCTTCACTAGAAGCTTGCCTAAGAAATAAGTAAGGGTTGCCAGTTTATAAATGATCACAGTTGGTAAACCTAATAAGGCTGCTTCTAAGGTTACCGTACCTGAAGCTGCTATGGCCACATTCCCAATACTCATTAAATCATAAGTGTTTTTTTCTGTCAAAACAACATTTATTTTATATTGCTTTAGGATACTATGTAGCATTTCCCGGGAAATTGTTGAAGCAACTGGTAGGAAGAATTGACATTCTGGTACTTTTTCTGCTATTTTTTCAGCAGCAGCCAACATATCAGGTAATAGACTTATAATTTCCTGTTGGCGGCTACCTGGCAATAAAAGTAGAATCGGTTTCTCAGAATCAGCGCCAAAATAGGAATAAGCCTCTGCCTTTGTCATAGTTGGTTTTACAATATCCAATAAAGGATGACCAACAAAAGTAACATTAGCTCCCGCTTCACGATAAACATCTGCTTCAAAGGGAAAAATAGCCGCCACTTTTTCTACGATTTTGGCGACTTCTTTTGCTCTGCCTTTTCTCCAAGCCCAGACGGAAGGACTAATATAAGATATTACTGGAATACCTTTTTCCTTAGCAATTTTTGCTAATCTCATATTAAAGTCAGGATAATCAATAATGACTAGGGCATCTGGTTTTTCGCGTTCCATAAGTTCAGCTAAGTTATCTCGTAGTTTAAATAATCTCGGCAGGTTCTTTATGACTTCCACAAACCCGATAACGCCTAAATCGGCAATATCATATACAATATCTACACCAGCCTCTAACATAGCCTTTCCGCCCATACCAAACATTTTGATGTTAGGCTGTATGCTCTTTAGCGCATGAGCCACACTAGCGCCATGCAAATCACCTGATGCTTCACCTACCGAAATCATGATTTTACACATACAAAGCCTCCAAGAAATACTCAATCCAAATTTGCTATTAGAAATCTTTTGAACCACAAAGACACAAAGACGCTAGCGCGTCACACAAAGGGAACGTTCTATAGTGTCCTTTGTGTCTTTGTGGTTAGTAAATATTAATTTTCTTCTTATTTTATCACATTACTACAATTGTTATGCCATGGTTGTTGGCCATTTTTAGTACGGTTTCTCGATCTACGAGTAGAGTTTTGCCTGCTTCCATCACGAGGGCTGTTGCTCCTGCTGCGTGCATGGCTTCAACAGTATTAGGTCCCACGGCTGGTACATCAAAACGCATATCTTGTTTAGGCTTAGCGACTTTCGCAACTCTGACCCCACCTCGTCCTAATTCACCGCCGCGACGAATACATGCATCTGTACCTTCGATGGCTTCTACAGCCATGACCGCACAATCCTTCACCACTACCGTCTGTCCAATATCCAGTCTGCCAATCTCTTTGGCCATAGTGAAGCCAAATTCTAGATCGGCCTGTTCTTCTTCTGTAGGTTTTCGGTCCGTTAACACTCCAGGTCCAGGCATTAGTGCACGAAGCAAAGCAGTTTGATCCAAAACGCCCAATCCTTCTGCTGCCAATTCACGAACAAAGGCTAGCATAATAGTATCATCACTATTATCCGTGAGACTTGCTAACAGCTTTTGTATCCGACTGTCAAGGTGAACAGCACCTGTAAACATTAATTCTTTAGTGACTTTACCTAACATGGTAACTTCTGTAACGCCTTCATTTTTAAGTGTAGTAATAATCTCTTGCAATTGACCTACACTAATGTGATAGGCCTTGTCTGCAACCTGATTTAGTTCAGCCTCTACGCCAGGCACTAGACCAATTGCAATCACGGTAAAGCCCATGCCGCGAGCGGCACGGGCAAATTCTACTGGCAATCTTCCGACACCAGCTAGTAAACCTATTGTTTTCATATTTTTTAAACTCCTATTCTCCGTCCCTACGACCGCGGCAGACACCCCGCTCTACATTACGCAAGAA
Organism: Pelosinus sp.; assembly: GCA_029239675.1. Classification (GTDB taxonomy): domain Bacteria; phylum Bacillota; class Negativicutes; order DSM-13327; family DSM-13327; genus Pelosinus. The sequence continues at coordinate 9,058 of JARBUM010000047.1, forward strand.
ACGCAGGAAATGTTCCACTTCAGGATAGGATTCTAATTCTTGTTCCATCACTTCAACGGCTTGAGCCAAAGTCAGCCCAGAACGATACAATATTTTATATGCCTTTTTAATATTACCACGGGCTTCTTTGCTAATACCAGAACGAGCCATACCTACATTATTAAGGCCTGATACTCTAGCTGGATGACCATCTGCAATAACAAAAGGTGGAATATCCTGTACCACTTTTGATGCGCCACCTACCATTGCGTTCATACCAATCTTCACAAACTGATGAACACCAGTCAAACCTCCAATAACAGCTCGGTCTTCGACAACCACATGTCCAGCTAAAGTCGCTGCATTAGACATGATAACATGATTACCAACAATACAGTTATGGGCTACATGAGTATAAGCCATCAATAAACAATCGTGACCGATCCTGGTTTCGTCACCTTCACCAGTAGCGCGATTTACCGTAGCAAATTCCCTAATTTTAGTGTTATCACCAATAAAAACATAACTTTTTTCGCCAACAAATTTTAAATCCTGGGGCTCTGAACCAATGGATGCGCTAGGGAAAATAACACAATTCTTCCCAATACTCGTCCAGCCATCTATAATCGCATGGGCACTAATTTTAGTCCCCTCACCAATTACTACATTCTCGCCAATCACTGCATAGGGTCCGATTTCAACATCTTTACCGATGCGAGCATTTGGATGAACTACTGCTGTCTCATGTATTTTACGCAGAGGTACGACCACTTTTTCTGGTTTCATCTGCTCATCAACTCCTTACTAGACTAAATACATTTTCGTTATATACTGTTATTCCTATAATCCGACTGACCAGTCGAAATGTGGCAGGCAATTTTCTGCCAAATTCAACGATTTTAGGTAATTTCCATTCATTATCTCACGATTAGTCTTCATTATCACTATTTTTATACTTATTTCTTCTTTTTTCATTATCTAGCAGCTAATGCGAATAGAAATTCTCCTTCTGCCACCAACTGTTCATCAACAAAAGCCTGAGCCCATATTTTTCCCATGTTGCCGCGTACTTTAATCATTTCAGCTACCATGCGAACTTGATCACCAGGAACTACGGGTTTTCTGAATTTAACTCGATCCATGCCGACAAAATATGCCAGCTTGCCACGATTTTCATCAGAATGCAGCATGGCCACCCCTCCAACTTGCGCCATGGCTTCTAACAGTAATACGCCAGGCATAATGGGTTTGCCAGGAAAATGTCCTTGAAAAAACTGCTCATTCATAGTGACATTTTTAATACCAACGGCCCGTTTCATAGGTTCAAGTTCAAGAATTCGATCTACCAATAAAAATGGATACCGATGAGGAATTATTTCTTGTATTTCAGTTGCAGACAACATGTACTTTCAGCTCCTTACCAAAATATGATCCACTATCTTCTTAGCCAATGCTGTATTTAATGCATGGCTTGATTTTACTGCAATAACGTGGCCTCTAATATGGCCTGTTAATGCTAAATCACCAATAATATCTAAAATCTTATGACGAACTAGTTCATCTTCAAACCTCAAAGGTGTGAGAGCTTTCACATCATCATATACTACCGCATTTTCCAAACTACCACCTAAGGCTAAGCCTTGAGATTTAAGTAATTCTACTTCATGCATAAAACCAATGGTGCGTGCCGGCGCAATTTCTGTGATAAAAAGATCTTTAGTAATTTCATAATCACCAAATTGCACACCTAACATGGGATGAGAATTAATCGAGGTAAAGGTTATCCTAAATCCATCATAAGGCAATATAGTAATAAACTTATCATTCACTCGTACGGTTTGGGTTTCTGTAACCACCACCAGTTTACGAGGAGCATTCTGTTCTATCACACCTGCCTCTTGAATCATCCGGACAAAAGGCAAGGCACTGCCATCTGCCACAGGAGGCTCTACTGCATTAATTTCTACCAAACAGTTATCTACTTCTAGGGCATAAAACGCTGCTAAGAGATGCTCTACAGTAAAAACCTTCGCCGATCCATCTTCTAAAGTGGTGGCCCGCATGGCGTTGGTAACATTCTTAGCGACCGCTGCCACCCGGGGTACTCCCGGCAAGTCCGTCCTGGCAAATACGATTCCTGTATCAGGAGGTGCTGGATTTATAACGATGGTTACATTTTGACCTGAGTGTAATCCGATACCCGTGTATGTTATAGCTTTTGCTATTGTTGTTTGTTGCATGATGCCCTCCTGATATAATAACCTTTATACATTCTATAAAATATTTCTTCTCCCTGCAAGAAAAATTTGCAAATTTATTTTATATTTACCAAAATGACTATGGATTGTTGAGAAGAAAACGAGGGATTCACTGAACCACAAAGGCGTAGAGAAGACAGAGAAAAAAATAATCTGGTTACAAAATACCCCTCAGTGTACTCTGTGTTCTCTGCGGTTAAATCGTTCCCTTCTCTGTCATTGCGAAGGATCGTGAAGCACTCTCTCTTAGCAAGTAGCGAATTAATTGCTTCAAGACCATTTATGCTAAGCAATGTTTTTACCACTGAGGGTGCGTGCGTTAGTCAATTGCTGATATTCGATTAATTCTTTATATTGTTGACCAATAGCAGATCTAGGGCTACCAAATACGTTTTCTGGTACACCTTCTTCTACAATACTTCCTTTATCCATTAATACAATACGATCGGCAACGTGTATAGCGAATGATATCTCATGGGTTACAACCAACATGGTACTAGCTCGATACTTTGCTAAATCTTCCATAATAACAAGGACTTCCCGAACTAAAATGGGATCAAGAGAAGCCGTAGGCTCATCCCACAACATCAGTTCGGGCTCGAAAGCCAGTGCCCTGGCTATCCCTACCCGTTGCTGCTGTCCACCAGACATTTCACCTGATTTGTGCTCCGCTCGTTTTTCTAAGCCAACTTTTTCTAATGCAATCATTGCTTTATCATATGCTACTTCCCGTGATATGCCATCCATTACTAGTCCTAGCATCACATTTTCTACCGCAGTCAAGCGGGCAATTAAATTAAATTGCTGAAATACAAAACCGATACGTTTACGAATCTGACGTAACTGCTCTGTAGCCAACTTAGTTATTTCTGTACCAGAAACAGATATTGTACCACGGTCCGGTTCCACTAGGCGATTGATGGTACGAATAGTGGTTGATTTGCCACAGCCAGATGGTCCCATAAGAACCACCGTCTCCCCTTTCTGTACATGCAAATTAAAATCATTTACTGCCATCACTTTCCCAAAACTTTTATACAAATTCTCAATGGTAAGCATGGAATCACCTCCTTTCATTATTTAAGATAATAGAAAAAGATGCTTTGAACCGCGAAGCCACGAAGATTTGAAGATAGGAGAAATGTGTAATATCCCTTCGTGTTCTTTGTGTCCGCGCTAGCGGCTTCGCACCTTCGTGGTTAACCGTTTTACCCAAAGGATTTTTTATTTAAATTTCATTTTTCGTTGGTTTAATTTTTGCAATACGCCTGGACGGCCACTGGGGATTACGATTTCCCGCATTATCTCATCAATGGATAATCCCAGAGACTGACCTGCCATCATCTCATCACTTGACATTGGACTAATTTTTTCAGCATAGCAAGCAACTACAAGTCCAATGAATGCTCCTACAAAAGGCACAGCTATCCATGGTAAATAAGGGATTCCCCCTCGCCCTAAGGCAAACATAGTTGTCAATAAGATAGCGCCAATTGCCATACCATATACTCTTTCAGCATCTGTAAAAGTAGCTACCACTGTCGCCAGTAGTCTACGCCAGCCTTTCATCTGCTTTTTCTGTTCAACTTTATTACGGCGTATAACCGTCATAATCCCTGTATGATCCAAAGCCAAGAACAATATTGTCAAAACAATCGCTGTCATCCCCGATAGGACTGCTCTTACTTCATTTAATACACTATAGAGTTCACCACGTGCATTGGGTTCAATAATACCAAGATCTGTAGAATACAAGGATACATTTTTATGTCCTACCTGATTATATACTAAAGGTGCTACTGCATCCGTGCTAATATTGCTGGTAGTAAGGATCTGAATACGTTCCCCTGGAATAACCTGCCCAGCAATAAACTTATCCAATACGCTTACTGAATGACTAATTTCTTCATCCTTAAGATTCGGTACAGAAGCCGCCATATATTGTAATTGGCCACTCACAAGAGGAATATTCAGCTGTCCTAGCTGAGACAAACGGTTATTAATGCTATTCATATTTTTCTTGGTTCCATCCACATCGAATGTGCGTAAGGTTGCAATCGTATGACTCCCATTCCTTACAATATTGTCAATCGATCCTTTGGCTTGGCGAGCATCGGCAGCCACATTATCCAGCGCTGCTAATCCAGATTTTAAATCGCTTAAATTCTGCTGAGAACTGACTAGGTTGTCAACAGTTCCGCCAACATCATTATTTACCAGCTTAAGAACCTGCAAGGTATTAATCAATCCCCCCATGGAACGAGAGGAACTGTCTATTTGGTTCTGCAAGGAGGTTGTATCAATATTAGCTAAACCACTGGTCGCAGTCTGAATGGTTGTGCCTGCAGCCTGCAGGCTTGTTAAGGTTTGCTCCATAGCATTGATACTATTGCCATAATTGTTTAAAGATTGAGTAGCGATAGTATTTAAATTCTGAGAGTCTTGGGCAAAACCTGGAATTTGCTCTACAATTTTAGTGGTTTCTGTTAGTGCTGTACCTAATTGTTGTCTTGGATTGTTATATGTGGCCGTACCAACATAGTCACCTACTACGTTGTTACTCACGCGATATCCTTGGTTATTAATAAGGGCAGCAGCATCCCCTTGGGTAATAATACCTTCAGCTCTACCTCCAGATTGTACAGTCGTAATTTGCACAATTACATTTCCTTTATCTACAGGATTACCTGCTACCAAGGGTGATGCTGTACCAACAAATACAAGACTATCACCTCTCATTAATTTTTCACCTGCATTTGGCGTTATCGTCACTTTCGATGCGTAAGCTTCTAAGAACCGTTTCAATTCCATCATAGTGCTTACTGCGTAAGTCATATCATCATTTTTTCCATCAACGGATACATTTTTGGCATATTCTAACTTCAACTGACTTTCCATGGCGTTTCCAATGGATTCTCCCATGCGAATAGGATTTTGGGGTTCGCTACCTACAGGGAAGCTAATCTCAATGACTTGGTATTGTTTTAGCACCGTTTTAATTTGTTCTGTTACCACTGTCGCTTTATCAATAGATGATAATACTACTCCAATGGATGAACCATCACGGAAAGCAAAACGTACACCATCAATTTTCATAATCGTGTCCATTAGCATGGCTCTAGCTCCTTCTGGTACACCGCGAATGGTTAGCCTTGGCTCTGTCAGCACGCCAACCCCAGCACCACCGGGAATACTTCCGAAGGTTTTTCCTAACTCTTCATAGGTTTGCTTGGTTCTATATTCTTCAGGTATGGCAATAAAAAAAGAAGTTTTACCTGTAATCGTTGGACCTTCTTTCATTCTTGCTCCTGGAAAAACTTCTTCAATAATTTTTTGAATATGTGTTGCTGTATCTTCTTTCATTTCTTCCCGAGATTGAATGAGAATATCATATTCTCCATAATCACCAACTAAACTAGCCAATGTTTTGGAAAAGTAGGAATTCGCTGCCATAGATATAGAAGTGGCCAGCAGTGAACCAATCACGATACTAACCACCATGAGAATGATGATATCACAATAAAAAGAATCTTTTCTTATATCGATCTTACTTATCTTTTTTATTTGGTTTAAAATAGTAGACATGATTTATTCACCCCCCTTCCTTCAAGGGTTTATTATATCACGTATATCATTTTTTTTGAATAAGTATATACTATTTCGATTAAATGTATATACTGGAAATGAAAATAGTTTTAAAACACAAAGGTCCAAAACCGCTTACGCGGACATTAAGAACGCGATATACTCGTCTTTTGGTTTCAATATTTTTTCACAACTAATAAGTTCTGTTAACATAAAAAACTTTGCTATGTTTCCGTTGACATGTATTATGTCCAATCCCAGGAACGTAGCAAAGTTTTCTGCTCTAGGTTTATTCACTTATTGTCGGGGTACTTTTCCAACGATTGTGCAGCCAAAACCATTCATGAGAAGCGTTACGTATATGCTGCTCAATAACATTTGTCAATTGTTGTGTCGTAAGAAGAAGATCTTCGTCCCTACTGCTCGTCTTTTGCACCCATACAGGCGGGTGTAAGATTACTTCATGGGTTCCATCCTTATTCTCTGTAATAAATGCGGAAACAATAGGCGCGTCTTTCATCCGGGCTAAAGCCGCTGCACCTTGTGGTGTTGATGCTAAGCGTCCAAAAAATTCAACCATTACGCCATCACGATGAGCATCCTGGTCCATCAATAGGCCAATGACCTGACCTTCCCCTAACATTCTGACCATTTCCCGCACACCCGTTTTATATGTCACATGCATACCAGCCCTAGTGCGATTCTCATTAATAAACTTATCCATATCCCCATTGGTTTGTTTCTGCACTACAGCTACTAAAGGAAAACCATACATAGCAAGGGAAGCACCCAACAGTTCCCAATTTCCACTATGAGCTGTCGCTAATACTACACCTTTCCCATATGACAACGCTTCCGTCAAGTATTCAGGATGTTCCATGTGTACATACCGTGTAATGTTATTCTTATTAAGGTTAGGCATATACAATACTTCCATAAACATTTTGCCAAATCGAGTCGTACTTTTTTTGGCGATCTTGTAAGCCTGTTCTTCATCAAGGGACAAGCTACACATACTATTTCCAATCGCCATGTCTTTTCGATTGGCAGGCACCAGTATCCAACATATTTCCCCTAAGGCATTGCCCATTTTCTGCCATAGGGACCGAGGCAGCATACTGATAATACTACTCATTATTTTCACAAATTTATATAGCATGTATGCTCCTCCTTACCTAAATTTGAACAATTATTATCAATAGGTATAGCTCACACCAAAATATCCGTCATGATTACGCCAGCCTGCATCCAGTTTAAGACCAGGTACAATGGACATACGTGCACCATAATTCATGTTTTTACCATCATATTCGGCAATTAACGTTGTTGCCGGAAAAACATTATTACCTGTTATAAGACTAACGGGATTGATCGTTTTTTCAATACCGGCAAATACACCGTTAAATCTTCCATCCCCCACACCTGCGTGTATTCTGAAACCCAAAGGCAAAGCCTTGCTTGCTACAGCATAGGCAGAACGTTTCTCTTCACCGGCTATGTCTTCTACGCCTAATGCTAAGCCTGGAGAAAGTACTGTTTCTGGCACTACACTAAACTTGGCATTTACATAATTCTTATTATCCTGCCCATCATACCGAAACCCTGCTACCCCAAGTTCTAACTTAGGTAATACATTGGTATTAAATATACCTACACCACCCTCTTTCAGGTGATAATACCCTAAAGAAAACTCTCCCTCACGCAGTACATCTGCTGATGGATTGTTAATTAAGCCTGTAGAACCATTCACTGATGGTGCTGCAAAAACAGGAGTAGATGATAGTAATAATAAACAGCTTATTCCAAATAAAACTTTTTTCACGAAGATCCTCCTTAAGAACCATTACTTTTTAGTCTAAACTCATATATTCTCCATATGTGCCTACAATCCTGCCAAACTGGACTAGGTAAAAATTGTGTATGATTTTTTGAACCACAGAGGCGCAGAGAAAATAGGAACCACAAGGGGACCCTCTGTGTCCTCAGTGGCTCTCTGTGTTTCAATCGTCTTCTTAGTATTATTTCTGAACCGCGAAGACACGAAGAGTTAAAGAAATTCCAAGGGGGCATGGCATAAAAATTCCCCTCTCGCGAGGGGTGGCAGATAGTCACGGGGTGTGTTGGACGCTATTTGAACCACAGAGACTCAGGGGACCAGAGAAACATTATAAAAGATCGAACTAAAAAAAGATTTTGAACAACGAAGATTTGAAGACATGAAGAGGTAATAAGCATAATTTCCTTCGTGTTCTTGGTATTTCTTCGCGAACTTCGCGGTTCATCATTTTTTTGCCTCTATTTGTTCTCCATCGCAGCCAAGCGTTTTTCTAGGTCTTTGACCTTCTTAATTAGATCTGGGACTTTATTAGCACTCGCTTCTCCACGTAGCCATTCCTTGTGAGGCCTAGCGGGGAACCCCGCATAGAAGGAACCGGCTGGCACATTACCTATGGGGGCAGATCGTGCTGCAAACACACAATTATCGCCAATGGTTATATGACCTGCACTGCCTGTTTGTCCAGCAAATGTAACATTATTACCAATCTTAACACTGCCAGCAATACCTGTTTGCGCAACAAAAAAACAATTCTCACCAACGACAACATTATGTGCCAAATGCACCAAATTATCAATTTTAGTACCCTTACCAACAATGGTGCTACCCGTAGTAGCCCGATCAATTGTTACATTAGCTCCAACTTCCACATCATCTTCAATGATCACATTGCCGACTTGAGGAACCTTTTGATGACGACCACTAACAGTTATAAAGCCGAAGCCATCACTACCAATCACTGCGCCACTATGAAGAATGGCTCCACTACCAATATGGCAATGCTCACGCACCGTCACATTAGGGTATAGGATGCAACCATTACCAATGGTCACTTCCCTTCCAACATAAGTGTGTGGATAAATAATAGTATTATTCCCAATCTTTGCATGGTCATCAATCACGGCATAGGCCATAATAGCTACATTCTCACCGAGAGTAACATTCTTGCCAATAACAGCTGTCTCATGAACACCAGGCTCAATCATAATCTTTGGGGCATACACTTTCAATAGTTCGGTAAATGCTACTCTTGGGTTTTCCACCCTAATGGCTGGTTTACTAAATTCGGTAGTATTCATAGGTATAATAACAGCAGCGGCATTGGACCTTGCTGCCTTCTCCAAATGAGGTGGTACAGCAAAAGAAATATCCGCTACACCAGCATCTTCAAGATTCGTCACACCCTCGATCTCAATATCACCATCACCTAGCAGCACACCATTTATCAAGTCAGCAATTTCGCTTAACTTTTTCTTCAATGAGAAATCCTCCTGGATTGATATTTTTGAAATAAAAATTTCGAACCACAAAGACACAAAGAGCACTATGGCTCGTCTCCTTTTTGGATGACGGGCTAGCGGCATTGTGTCTTGGTGGTTCGTTTCTTGCTAAATTACTCTATTGTAATTTTTGAATGACTTCATCGGTAATATCGGTACCACCTTGAGCTACACCATTTTTATATAAGATTACGCCTAGCTTTTTATCTTTAGCAATGCCATCTAAGGTTTGTTTAATGCTGCTGTCAATTTGGCCTTCCATTTCCTGTTTCATTTTCATGAATTCTGCATAAAGTGTTTCTTGTTTCTTTTGAAAATCAGCTGCACTTAAGCTTGCTTTATCTTTTTCTAATTGATCACTAAGCTCTTTGCCTTTAACATTCAATTGCTCTTGAAATTGTTTGACTTTAGGACTTTCCGTCATTACCTTATTGACGTCAATTACACCTACATTGCCACTTGAACTACAACCACCCAACAGAGCAGCCGTAAACATTAATAAGAACAATAATGTTAGTTTCTTTCCTTGTTTCATTGTAAGTCCTCCCATTTCTATTTTTGTTTTGCGAGATTAAAGTACATTCCAAAATGTGCTTTAATGAAACATCCTTACTATTATATACAACTTTTTTATTTATTACACTCTGCAATCACAGCAGCTGTTATATCCACGCCATTTACGTTTACTACAACATTGGTCAATACGGCTTCAAATCCTGACTCAATTGCTATCTTGCCAGTTTTATCTTTGATATTCTGAATAATTGAATTTTGCAATGCTTGGATTTCTTGTTTTTTCATGATTAACTGTTGCGCACTTTTATCAGATATCTGATTGTTGGCTGCAGGTATAGCTAGTTGCTGGCTATTACGCGCCGCTATTTCTGCTTGTTTAACGGATGCCTTTTTAGAAAGTTCTTCATTAACCAGTTTACTATAGGCTTCTAGTTCTTGCTCAGCAGCAGCCTTATCTGGTGCCATTTTGGCAGTCATTTGAGCAGTTAATTGGTTTTGCTTTTGAGATATTTTATCCCCATGCTGGGTTTGAAGGGTTTGTAGTTGCTCTTGTAACGAAGCAGTTTCCTCTTTAGTCAACTGCACTGTTTTCAATTTAAGTTGCAAATTAAAGATTTGCGGTTGATATTCTTTATCTAATTCATCAGCGTATCTTTTAAATTCCTCCGATAAAGTCTGGTGAATGGCATTCTCTTTTGCCGCAAGCTTTGTATTTATTTCTTTTTCCTTCGCAGAAATTTTTTCCATAAATTCTTGTTGAGAAGCCTTGTTCAGTTCCGCTAGATCACCTTGAGACATTTCTGGCATAGCCAGAACCCCTTGTGTTTTCTGAATCATAGCTGCCTGTTGCGCTTCAGCCTGGGCTGATATCGTTCTTGCTTCTTGTTCTAAAGACAGTAACTGATTGTATTTAGGATGTGACTGCACTGCTTTTTTGATATCAACAACACCCACTTGTGGTTGAGGTTCCTTGGTGTCTTGTACCTGTTTTGTACCACATCCGGCAACAAGCATCATTAGAGCTAGTATTATGATCAAAAACTTACTATTTGACACCCCATCACCCTCTTTCTAATAAAGAGCCGAGCTGGTCAAACCTGCTCGGCCATGCTACATTTTTAATT
>JARBUM010000163.1 GCA_029239675.1 Pelosinus sp.
TTATCAATATAATCTTTTGTTACATGCTGCCCATCGACAAGAAGGGTTCCAGCTAAAGCTATCGCCTCCCGTTTATCACCAATACTAGCATTTAACTTAATTTGCTCTTTCGCTATTACAACATTACTCATAATGATCTCCTTTTTTTATCTTTGTTAAAATATATTTATATAAGTGAGTGAGAAAAAACGAAGTAACCCGCTGCTGGCTTTTAGCTGCCAAAATCTCAATAAATTCTTCTTCAATCAAAAGTGAACTAATTTCACTTAGCATCTCTAGTCCTTCTTTTGTAACGCTCACAGGAGCCAATAATAAAAGAATTTTATCTACGTCAATATATTTATCATCCATAGATTTTATAAAGATAGGCTCGTCTAAATAATATAATCGGACAAAAGGCTCTATAATGGTTTCAGTTCTACTGTGAAACAAAGCCACTTGCGCATTTGGAATCCCCAGGCCGCCCAAGCGTTGCCGTTCTATTAGCTTCTCAACTACTTGTTTTTTCTCACCTATAATCTTTTCCTGCTCTAATTGACCACATATTTGATCAATAATTTCTTCTATATTCATGTCCAAATTCTCAATTGTATCAAACCGAAAGTTTTCAATAATAGAAAAGGTATGGGCAATATAAGTTTGCCAAGCCTTTAACTCCCCTAGCAAATGGTCGCTACGTAATGGCTCTGGATCTTTCAATTGCTGAGAATACGTGATATCTCTAAGAAAAAAATTAATATTGTGAATATCTTCTTTGGTTAACAGAGGTGTTACCAAGACATAATCTTTTTTTGGTAATGACAGCGGTACGGTCGAGATAATAAAATCATAGTCCTGCTTTGGCACTTTATCAATTTCAAACAATGAAATATTCTTAGCCAACGCAATATATGGGAGTTCTTTTTCAATACGACTAGATAGTATTTTCGATGATCCGATCCCGCTAGAACAAACAACCAGTGCACGATATTGCTGCTGATTCGATTGCCCAATTCGCTCTAAAGATGCCCCTATATGCATCACCAAATAACCAACCTCAGCTTCAGGAACCGTTAACTCCGAGAAAGTCTCTTCCACAGCTTCTTTCAGTACCTGAAATAAATTGCTGTACCGAGCTTTTATCTCCTCTAGCAAAGGATTACGGATATTCATATTTTTTTTGATACGAAACAAGGCTGGCTCAATATGGGTGAGGAGTCCTTGAATCAAGGTATCATCCTCATGGAAAGAGACACCTAACTTATCTTCACAATAGCAAATCATTCTGTGTACCTTAGTAGTTAACTCTAAATTTTTAAATTCAAACCAATCATCGTAAGAATTTCTTAGTTTTGCCCCTTGTAAATGCATGGTAATATAGCCGATTTCCGAATCAGGAATATCCATTTGAAAAATGTTGCGTAATCTTTGAATAATGACTTCCGCTACTTGAAATTCTGGCGTTCCTCTTATTTCCTTCAGATGATCTTCATCAAAAGTAATCTCTTCACCTTTTTCAATGCGCTCAATCGCCAAGGCCAAATGAATCACGAGGCCGATAAATGAGCTGTCAGCTAAAGGGTACGGAAGCTCTTGCCCCAAATTGCGTAAGGAATCTTCAATCATAATCAATTTTTCTTTTTCAACTAGGTTTAATAACCGTTCAGAAACAGAATTAATATTTTTTGTCGATTTACTATGGATATTTTCTTTGAGAACTCCCAAAAGCTCAAATTCATCTAAATGCTCGGCAATGAGAGCACTCATTACCTTGCGTTTTGCTGACTCTAATCCACACAATTCAACACCATAGCCACGTCTGCGGACTAATGTCAAACCGTATCTACTTAACCAGCTTTCGATTTCATCCAAATCGTAACTAATGGTTGCTGTCGTAACTTTTAGATCATAAGCAAGTGCAACCAGCTTTATCGGATCGACAGCTTCTAATAACTGACAGAGAATCAATAACTTTCTTTCTTCTGGCAAATATTCTACACTCGTCTGATTAAACAAAGATAACCGTAGTTCTTCTTTTTGTTCTTCCTCGCCATCGATTACAACACCGATGCCGGATTTCTTGAGTAACTCTAACTGATATTCTTCCAATAAAGGTTCAATATCATTCAATTCACGATGCACCGTCCGCGTACTCACCTCAACACGATCAGCAACATCTTTTATGGTTATTGCCTGTGTTTCGGTCAATAGAATATTTAAAATTGCACGTTGTCTCGAACTCACACTCATAACCATAACTCCTTCCAAATAAAAAGAGTTCACGCTAGTTAAGATAACTAGCGTGATTTTCTATTATGATAATCGTTTAACTAACGCTTCATATTCTGGACTATTTAAGAAATTTTCAATTGAAATATGCTCAGCTTCAGGAACTCTATCCTTAGCACGTTCAGTTAAAGTTTTCTGCGTAACCACAATATCTGCATCAGTAGGTATTTCATTGATTGCCGTATTAATAACTGTAATATCTAGTCCTGCATCTTTAAATTTTTTACGTAAAACAGAGGCTCCCATAGCACTAGATCCCATTCCCGCATCGCAAGCAAATACAACTTTACTTACATGTTTAGTTGCTGTTTTGATTGCAACAGCTGATTTTGTTCCTTTTAATTCCTGCATTTTAGCACTTGCTTCTTCTAAGTCTTCATCTTCCGTTTGTCCACCCATCTTGAGCAGTGCAGACGCGATAAGGAAAGATACAATAGTCGCAACTGCAACCCCAGCCAAGACTGCTACGAGCCCGCCTTTTGGTGCCATTGCAATTAAAGCAAAAATACTACCTGGTGCTGGTACAGCAACTAAACTAGCTCCTAACACTTGGAAAGTTAATGTTCCTGCAACACCACCGCCCATAACCGCTAAAAGCAAGCGAGGATTCATAAGAACATAAGGGAAATAAATTTCGTGAATACCACCAAGGAAATGAATAATCATAGCACCTGGTGCAGATTGGCGAGCATTGCCTTTACCAACTAAATAGTATGCCAATAACACACCTAAACCAGGACCTGGATTTGGTTCAAGTAAGAAAATAATTGAGCTTCCTGCTTTTGCTGCTTGATCCATACCGATTGGACTTAAAATACCATGATTGATCGCATTGTTTAAGAATAGAATCTTCGCAGGTTCAATAAATAGATTTGCGAGTGGTAACACACCGGCAGCGACAACTACATCTACCGCAGCGACCAATGCCTTTGTTATTCCTAGCATGATTGGGCTGATACCCATGAATGCCAAAATTGCTAGAATTGCTCCAAGAATACCAGCTGAAAAATTGTTAACCAACATTTCAAAACCAGCCGGAATATTCCCTTCAAATAATTTATCCACTTTCTTCATTGCCCAGCCAGCCAACGGGCCCATTACCATTGCTCCTAAAAACATTGGCTGTGGTGCACCAACAATGATCCCCATGGTTGCAACAGCTGCAACAACCCCACCTCTAACATCATAAACCATTTTACCACCAGTATAAGCGATTAGTAACGGTAAAAGAAACTGAATCATCGGGCCGACTAATTTAGCTAACTCCTCATTTGGTAACCAACCTGTTGGAATGAATAATGCCGTAATAAAACCCCATGCAATAAAAGCAGCAATGTTTGGCATCACCATCCCACTAAGGAATCTACCAAACTTTTGAACGGCAACGCGTGCTCCTGCTTTTTCTGTTTGAGTAATTGAAGATTTCTGCACTTTCATTTACCTCCCTTTATTTTATTCTTGTTGACAAAATTTAATTAATCTTTACAGCTATAACTATAATTCATCTTATACAGCTTATCAACTAAATGAAAATTGCATTTTGTCATATTAGTTGTTGCCACTATTTGAATTGCACATACATTCTATTAAATTATTGATTGCCATTAAATTAGTTTAATGATCTCCACTGGGCTATCGATAAGGATTTTTCCGCCATTTTCCATGAGCTCATCAGCTTTTCTAAACCCCCATGTAGCACCAACCGCATACATTCCTGCTGCATTAGCCGTCTTCATATCCACCCCTGAATCACCAAGATAAAGATATTTTTCTGCCGCAATTTTTGACAGCTTCACTATTTCCAAGGCTGCAACGGGGTCTGGTTTTTTTGCTACATCTTCTCTCGCACCAAAAACAAGTTGAAAACGTTTCAAGCCAAAAAATTTATCAACCATTTGCTTGGTAAATAGATCTGGCTTATTCGAAAGGATCGACATCTTCACACCGAGAACCGCCAGTTTATCGAGCAATTCATTTACTCCTTGATAAGGTTTTGTTCGCTCATCCCACCTACATCCATATTCTTTATGCAACTGTGCTAAACACAACGCTACTATTTTTTTATCCCTACGCTCGGATGGCAATGCTCTTTCCACCAACTTTTCCATCCCATTGCCAACAAAAGTTTTATATTCTTCAGTCGTATGTTGAGGAAAACCTTGCTTTTGCAAGACACAATTCATTGAGTTTGCTAAATCCTCAATCGTATCCAGCAGTGTCCCATCAAGATCAAATATAATTCCCGAATACTTCACAATAAAAGTCCCCTTTATGCAACAGATCATGCACTATTTTTCTCAATTTTCTTAAATATTTACTTATATTTTTATTACCTTTCCCTATTAAAAATAAACTTCCTGCAAAAAGCTCCGTCAAAAAACAAAAACGTCGCCGAAATTCTCTTAAAAAGAATTCCAACGACGTTTTTAGCTTAGTCTTAATAACTTTTACAAGTCAGCTTATGCTGTACTCTGCGCGAGTAACATGAAATTGCATAGTTGATAACAAAATAGGTTAAGGCAATCATGCC
>JARBUM010000164.1 GCA_029239675.1 Pelosinus sp.
GGTTATCATCCCATTGTCGCTGAGGACATCAAAATGATGGAGGCTGAGGGCGGAAAGTATTTTAATCTTGTTCAGTTGATTGCTAAAGTCATTTGAATGACGACCAGATAATAAGAATCCTGTCGCTTGACGGTCAACAAAAGCTTTTGTGTTTTGCAGGGAATATTTATTCATCCCCTAACCATACCTGTCGCAGTAAATGAACCGCGGGATAAATATCCTCAAGTGTGATACTACCATACCCTAGTAGAACCGTTCCAAAAGGGGCATCTTTTGGATTCAGCCATAAATTTCCTGCTGGATGGATTAGAACCCCTATCTGAAGTGCACGCATTACAAGTTCCTGCTCTGGCAGAGGTGACTTAACTTGAACCAAAAGATGCAACCCTGCATTTTCTCCCGAAATTGAAACAGCATCACCAAACTCATCTTTAAGAGCCTGAATAAGAATATCACGCTTTTTCTTCATATGCCTGGTGATTTTTCTTAAATGACTTCCCCATTCGCCTTCTTTTAAGAATAACTCCAAAGGCTTTTGTATTAAAAAGGGTACAGAACAAGGGAAATGTCCTGCTGTTAAGAGAAAATGATCCACCAGTTCTTGAGGAAGAACCATATATGCAACCCGTATGGACGGTGAGAGTATCTTCGAAAAACTTCCAATATATACGACTTGGTCCGGAGCTAATGCTTGTAATGCCTGTATGGGTCTGACGTTATATCTAAGGTGGCAGCTATAGTCATCTTCGATAATGATAGCATCCGATTTATAAGCCCACTCCACAAGTTCAAGACGTCTGGTAATAGACATGATATTTCCTGTAGGAAATTGGTGTGAAGGGGTTACATATACAGCTTTTGCATCAGTCATACGTAATTGTTTTACTTGTAAGCCATGTTTTTTTACTGGTATTGGTATTACACGAAGGCCCATATTAGAAAAAATAGAACGTGCGGCCCCAAACCCTGGATTTTCTATTGCAATAGTAGTAGTTGAGGCTTGAATCAGCTGACAGGCAAGAGTAAGACAGTATTGGGTGCCAGGGCCAATAACAATCTGATTTGCAGTGCATTCTACCCCACGATACTCCCTCAAGAACTCTGAAATGGCGGTTCTCAGCCCAGGCTCTCCTTGTACTTGTCCGTAATTCATGATTTGCTCTTTATCATCACGCAAGCATTTATTGGTTAATTGCCTCCATTTCCTAAAGGGGAAAATAGCCGCCTCTAGCGTACCATATTGCAAATTATATTTTGGAGCTGTTAATGGTTCGCTCAAAATAGCTTCTTCTTTTGCTTTTGTCTCCATAAACACAGGTATATTAATATTGTCCAGCGCTTCTATATAATAGCCACTCCGTGATTTTCCCACAAGATAACCCTCTGACACAAGTTGCTGATAGGCCATATCCACTGTGTTTCTGCTGATACATAACTCTTTTGACAGGTGACGGCTTGATGATAGTTTTGTCCCTGGTTTCAAAACTCCGCTAAGGATATGATTGCGGATTTGTTGATAGAGTTGAGAGTATAATGGCTTTCCATTTTTGCCACTTAAAACAAACATAATAATGCTCCTATGTTAGATTTGGCAGATATTTTAAACTAGTTATGATTCATCTGGTATTTAATCCTCAATTTGGTTATAATCATTTGTAACGTTAATATAAAAGTATTCACTTCTTCCATTGTATTATAAGTAGAAAAGCTAACGCGGATGGCGCTATTAGCTAGAATTTCACTTATCCCAGCAGATAACAAAACACGTGAAGGCTTATTACTTTTGGATGAACAAGCAGAACTTTTTGAAACATAGATATCTTCACTTTCTAGGGCAAATAGTAATTCTTCCGACTTAAGACCAGGAAGAGAGAAGTTAATAATATGGGGAGCTCCAACCTTACTTTGTTTTTGGGGACCATTCAGTATACAACCTGGTATTTCTATAAGCCCATCTAGTAAGTATTGTTTAAGATTAGATAGGTAGCTATAATTATCCTTCTGTTGTAGGTGCTGTTTATGCATTGCTTTGCTCATAGCTACGATACAAGGGACATTTTCTGTTCCTGCCCGATGACCATACTCTTGTCCGCCTCCATGTACTAATGGAGAGAAGGAAGTACCGCTACGAACATAGAGCAGTCCTGCTCCTCGCAAACCATGAAATTTATGAGCAGAGATGGAAAGAGAGTCGATTCCCCATTCTTTGGGACTGAGTGGCAGCTTCCCGAAGCTTTGTACTGCATCAACATGAAAATGAATAGTAGGATATGTAGACAACAAACGGCCAATATCTGCGATGGGTTGTATCGAACCTAATTCACTATTTACATGCATTACAGTAACAAGAATAGTATCTTTTCGTATTTCTCGTTTTACATCCTCTAAACGAACACAACCCTCGCCATCAGTTGGTAGGTATGTAATGGAATATCCTATGTTCTCTAATTGCTTGCAGGTTTCATATACAGAGGCATGCTCTACACTCGTTGTAATAATATGCTTGCCATGAAAATCTTTCCCCAGAGCAAGTCCTTTTATTATTGTATTATTACTTTCAGAGCCACTGGATGTAAAGATAATCTCTTCCGGTTTCACTCCTAGACTAGCAGCGCAGATCCCTCTTGCCTGCTCTAATTTCAGCGCTGCTTTTCCACCTAAGCGGTGGAGCGAAGACGGATTGCCAAAACATCCCGTCGCGATTTCATGATAGGTTGCTAAGATATCTTCATCTGGTAAGGTCGTGGCACTATTATCAAAATAGATCATAGTGTGTTACTCGCTTCATTTTTGTTGTTGAATTTTTTTATTATGGATACGACCGTATCCATAGCGGATACTACAAACCCAAATCCGTTCCAACCCATCATCCCACTAGTTAAGATTTTTGCCTTATAGCCATTATCTTCTAAAAACTCGCAGATATAACGAGCGCGAAGTCCATGAGAACATACAATAATATATTCTTTATCCTTAGAGAGGGTTATCATTTTATGAGGTAGCTCTTCTATTTTTATATGTACAGCACCAGGTATACTGCCTTTTTCTAATTCCTTATCGGCCCGTACATCAATAATTTGAAAAGACAGATCACCTGTTTCGATCTTCTTTTTTAATTCGTTGGCACTTATCGATTGAATCTTGCTGTTTCGACTACTGTTCTGGCGGGACTTTTGCCCATATACAGCTTCTTCTATGGTATAACCAATTATAAATGGGAAATTCATGACATCCTTTGCGGCTGCCTCTGCTTCAGATTTCGTTCTAAATACGGAAAGCGCCCACCATTCATTAGATCTTTTCTGTTGCAGGTAGACGATGTAGCCGGTTTGGAGACAGTCACCACAGACATGATTCCCTGTTTCCATTTCGTAAGTAGTCCCGTGTGTTTCCGAATGACACACACTACAAATATCATGATTCTTATTTTCCATAACTGAGATCTCCTCCTCAAAATTAACGCTGAGTTTGGCGTCTTCTTACGCGCTTATGTTACACCAAAAGATTGCACATTAAAAAGATCCAGTTTAAAGAAAAATGATAAGGCCAGTTATAAAGTAGCAGCTGTCAAAACAGTTCATTAATTCTATGAAGGGAGTCTGTGAATCTATAATGAGAAAACCTGCATTAACATTCAATGAGGCGGCAGGCCTTTATCATAAAATTCGTCCTCGTTATCCGCAAGAATTATTCAACGACCTTTTTCAGTTGACGAATCTTCCGAAAAATGCTCGTATTCTTGAAATTGGGGCGGGTACTGGAATTGCAACGATTGAACTTGTAAAGCGTGGGTTTCATGTAGTTGCATTGGAACCAGGAGATCAAATGGCTTCTATTCTTAAAGAAAATCTGAAAGAATATAAAACTGATGTGATAATTTCAACATTTGAAGATTGGACACCAACAGAAGGAAAATTTGATTTGGTAGTTGCTTTTACTGCTTTTCATTGGCTTGACCCACAAACGCGCTATCAAAGAATTTATGATATCCTTGTTCCGAAGGGGTATTTGGCGGTAATAAAATATCATCATGTAGCGGGTGGTGACAGGGCATTTCCCCATGAAGTACAAAAATATTATCAAAAATATAAATCAGGTGAGCCAGAGTTTAGATTAATAGAACCTAGCAAATTTAAACCTAGTATCCAAGATTTTTATAATAGTGAATTTTTCAAGGAACCAATTACGCGAGATTATCTGATTGAGGAAACTTATAGTCGTGCAGAATATGAACAACTGTTATTAACTTATTCCGACCATCGCATGTTTGAAGAAAAGAAGCGTTTTCTGCTGATTAATGATATTGGTAAATTAATAGACCAGCGTTATGGAGGTCAAATACGTAAATGTTATTTGCATGAAATGGTGGTAGCCCATAAGAAATAAATTATAAGTAATAATTGAGAGGTAGGCTAAATGGTTAAAGTAGTAGCCGTCAAAGTAGATAGTTATTATTACAATTATGAAGACGTAGAAAAGGGCGTTAACGAAGCTATTGAACTGTTGGGTGGGTTAGATAAGTCTATCCATGTAAAAATATAGCAGAATTTAGCATTTATAAAGAGAAGCTACCATAATTAGTTAGTAAATTATGGGCAGCTTCTCTTTTAGTTGACATAGCGATAGAAAGACAATTTAGAAGTATCGTCTTTAAATTGGGACAAGGAACCTGTCCCCGTGTCCCTTTATTTTGCAGAAAAGCTCAAAAACTTGACCAGGAATTGTAGCTAAGTTGAAAATAGCAATGTTAGTAGGTATTTCGCAGGGGAATTTTACTTTCACACG
>JARBUM010000048.1 GCA_029239675.1 Pelosinus sp.
GGAATAATTTGTCCTCGAAGTAAAATTACTTCTTTATTTTGCACCGTTTTAATATCAGATGGCATAATATTAATAGTACTATCAATAGAACCTAGCGGAATCGCATAAATTTCTTCAGAAACTTTAACCAACAATGCTTGTATAATAGCTAATGTTAGTGGCAAACGAATTTTAAATTTACTACCTTCATTCACTTTCGTTTCAACATCTACCATACCACCAAGAGACTCTATCTTATTTTTCACAGCATCCATGCCTACGCCGCGTCCCGATACATCTGTGACAACAGCAGCCGTCGAAAAACCTGGTAAAAAGACTAAGCGAACAGCTTCATTAGCATCCATGGCATCCGCTTCAGCTTGAGAGATGAGTCCCTTTTCAACAGCTTTACGTTTAATGATATCGGCATTAATACCTTTTCCATCATCTTCGACCATAATAATGACATTATTACCTTCATGACGAGCAATCAGACGAATTTCACCAATAGGGTTTTTGCCTTTTTCTTCTCTTTCATGTGGCTGTTCGATACCATGGTCAATCGAATTGCGCAATAGATGAACTAAAGGGTCGCCAATCTCATCAATAACTGTACGGTCAAGTTCTGTTTCTTCACCTTGAATAATAAGATTAATTTCTTTATTAAGATCGCGAGATAAATCTCTAACCATCCGTGGGAAACGATTAAAGACTTGTCCAACAGGAACCATTCGTACTTTCATAACTACAGCCTGCAAATCAGTAGTAACTCGATCCATTTGTTCAATGGTTTCCACTAAATCTGTTAACTTATGTGTAAGGCCAATTTGCTCCAGTCTTGTCTTATTAATAACTAATTCACCAACAAGATTTAATAAGGTATCTAATTTATCAATATCTACCCGTACTGACTGTCCACTTTTATTTTTCTTTTCCACAGTAGGCTGCGTAGCCGTAATATTTCCCGTTTTCTCACTTTCATCCTGTACTTTAATGGTTGGTACTGATGCGTTTCCAGTTATTATTGGTCCATTATTGTCAGAAGGTAAGACGCATGGCAATACAGTAACTTGATCTATTTCCGAAATAGATAATGCAGCTTGTTGAATTTTATCTGCCTCACTACCAGAGATTACAATAACTTGAAAGCTTAGTGAGAAATTTTCCTTCTCTAATTCCTCAACTGCGGGGATGCTTTTAATTACTTCACCTAATTCTTCTAATGTATTCATAACCATATAAGATCTAGCAGATTTTAAAAGACAACCTTCACGCAAGGAAACTTGTACTTCATATGCTTGCATTCCTTGTCCACGAGCTTTTTTGATAATGGCTACTTCCGTATCATTAAATTCTATTGAAGATATTTCAGCATCTGCAGCTATTTCTTCTATTTTTGCAACAGCAGGTACGACAGTCTCTCCTTTAGCTAAGGCTTTAAGTTTCATGATTAGAGGCTTACTATCTATAGAATTTTCACTATTTGTAGCAACACTTTCTACTAATTGCTCTAGTGTATCAACACATTTAAAAATAGTATCAATAATATCATGACTAGCCTTTAGCTGACTTTTACGTAATAAATCTAATATATTTTCCATCTCATGTGTTAATTCAGCAATTGTTGTAAATCCCATAGTGGCTGACATACCTTTAATCGTATGAGCACTACGAAATATTTCACTAAGCACTGATAAGTTCTCTGGGTCATTCTCTAGATCTAATACACAACTATTGAGTGTTTGCAAATGCTCTCGAGACTCTTCTAAGAACATTCCCATATATTGATTTGTATCCATCAGTTCCACCTCCACACTTATTTGACAACGGCTTTAACAATTTCTGCAGCAATAGCTGAAAGGGGTGCTACTTTATCAACCACTCCTAATTCGATGGCTGATTTTGGCATACCAAATACAACTGCTGTGGATTGATCTTCGGCAATGGTGTAGCCACCTTGTTCCTTGATAGCCTGTATACCTTTAGCTCCATCATGACCCATTCCTGTAAGAATCACACCCACAGTCTGTCTTCCATAAGCTTTGGCAACAGAATCCATCATGGGATCCACTGCTGGTCGATGACCACCAATAGGAGGACTTTGATTTAATTTCACTACTTTCTTATTACCTTCACGTTCAACAATCATATGAAAATCACCAGGAGCAATCAGAACTACACCTGGACGTATGATATCATTCTGCTCTGCTTCTTTTACTGTTAAAGACGATAAAGAATTTAAACGCTCGGCTAAGGATCGAGTAAATCCTGGAGGCATATGTTGAACAATAACTACACCACAAGGTAAATTACCAGGCAATCTAGTGATGATTTCTTGCAAAGCTCGTGGTCCTCCTGTAGAAGTGCCAATAGCTAAAATTCTCTCACTATTAGATGGTATGAGAGATTGAGAAGAAATGTTAGTCATAGACGGTAATTTCACCTTTTCTTTACTTAACTGAGATACATTCGCCTTAATAGCGGCACGACATTTCGCCAATATCTCATTACTAATCTCAGCTATATTAGTAATAACACCTATAGTTTTTGCAACAAAATCTACCGCACCAAGCTCTAAAGCAACTAATGTTGCTTTAGCCCCGGCACTAGTTAAACTACTCAACATAACTACAGGAGTTGGTATCTCCTTCATAATAATTTCTAATGCTTGCAACCCACTCATGATAGGCATTTCAACATCCATAGTAACCACATCAGGCTTAAGTTGCCTTACTTTATCCACAGCCTCTTTACCATTTCGAGCTGTACCAACTACGATAAAATCCGACTCAGCTGAAAATAGGTCTGACAATAATTTTCGCATAAAAGCAGAATCGTCAACTATTAATATTTTTATCATCATCCTACCCCCTGTAACCTAGATTCCTTTCTGACGTTGTTCTAACTGCTTCTTAAAAATAAATCTACTTATCTTATCACGTATAACGTTACGAACATCTAAAAATTTGATACTAATCCAAAATAACTGACGATCTTCTTGAGGCTTTTGTACTCGGATAACTTCACCGTCGACTTCAAGGTCATCATCCTCTGCAAGGGAAATTGACATCTTAACTTTTGTTCCCATTTTTATTGGACTGCTACATATTGCCTGTAAACCTCCGCCACTAAGATCTCGGGTCATCACTTTAAGAGAAACAGGACTTTCATCATCCCCTAAGAAATATTCAATTTGCAAGGGCTGAGACACATCAAAACGTACAAACTCTCTTTGTTGCATTTTCTCAAGATCATAAGGCATCGCAATAATCCATACTGGTAAAGGAGTCATTCTTTTGCTTAGGAATTTACTCTTAAAAAAATATACCCCACTATTATTAATTATTTTCCCATAAAACTTATATCCACTTTCAAGAAAAATGGGACGTCCTTTGTGCATAGGCATGGCAATCATTATTTCATCAGAAAAGATTTCCTCAACACGACTAGTAAACCGTGGAGTATCAATATTTTGAGATAACATAATTTCTAAACGCTGATTTACTTTTAAAATATTTTCCAAGCTAATAACATTTTCCTCCTCACAACAAACTCACTGCATTAATCTTAATAATTTATTAAAAAAAACTTTGACTCCCTCTTTTTTTTCAGTGCTATTTCTAACTAATAAACGATTTGCAATTTGTTCGATACAACGTGTTGATGAAGTATTAGGAAATGCCAACAATAACGGTATTTGTTTTTTTACAGCTTTAATCAAATTACTATCTTCATATACAAAACCAAGACTACTAATTGGTAATCCCAAAAACTTAAGTGATGCTTTCGTCAACTTATCTGCAGCAATTTTACCTTCTTCAGCCTCAATTACACGATTAATTACTAATCTTAATGCAGACGATCCAGACTGGTTTGCAAAGGTCTTCATCATACCATAAGCATCGGTTATTGCCGCTGGTTCTGGAGTTGTTACAATAATAACTTCATCAGCAGCTAACACGAAATTCATTACACTTTTATTTATACCAGCTCCTGTATCAATCAAAATAACATCTGCTAAGTCATCGAGCAGCGCTATTTTATTTACAATACTAGTAAGCTGAAGTTCATTTAAATTTGCTAAATTATAAATACCAGATCCACCTGACATAAACTTTATACCAAGAGGGCCATCGGTTATAATGTCTACTAAAGAAAATCCACCTTCTAATAAATCTAGTATGCTATACCGAGCTGAGCACCCTAATACCAGATCCACATTCCCCATACCCAGATCGGCATCTATAATCAACACTTTTTGTCCTAGCTTAGCAAGTGCAAGTGCCAAATTTACAGTAAAATTTGTTTTACCAACACCGCCTTTACCACTAGTAATTGTAATCACACGGGCATTGGCAGCATTTGCTTTAATAACAGAACTTCTCTTCTTTATAGTACTACCTTGCACCATTTTTCGTAAATTTTCTGCTTGATCCCACATTATCATTACTCCCTCAAAATCAACTGTGCCAATTTATTAGGATTAACTAGCTCTATATCATCAGGAACATTTTGTCCCGTGGTCACATAGGAGAGAGACATGGGAGCTTGATATAAAAGATTTACTATAGTGCCAATATTTCGTGTTTCATCAATTTTTGTAAATATGATTTTGTGGGGTGAACATACAGAAAACTTTTTTACAATATCTAAAGCATCTTTGTATTTAGTGGTAGCACTTAGTACTAAGTATTTTTCAATTGTATCATCTACTTGAAGAAGATCCTTTAATTCATCTAACTGGTCATTATTATGAGGACTACGGCCAGCTGTATCAATTAATACTAATTGTTTGTCTAAATTACTATCTAACACTTTTTTAAGTTCATGTGCATCATAAACAACATGAATGGGCATTCCCATAATATCAGCATATGTCTTCAACTGCTCCACAGCAGATATACGATAGGTATCTGCTGTTACTAGAACAACTTGATATCCTCCTTGAATTGCAAAGTTAGCAGCTAATTTGGCAATGGTTGTTGTCTTACCCACTCCTGTGGGCCCCAAAAAAGCTACTACTTTTCTACCGTTCTCAGGTATCCTGATACCTTCTGCACTTTGAAAATAAGTTCGAATTTTATCAATAATCAATTGCCTTAGTTCAGAACTTCCAACTTCTAAGTTCACATAATCTAATGGTAATTCATTTATTATTTTTTCAGCAACATTAGCATCAATATCATTATTAGTTAGTAACTCTATTACTGAAGAGCTTTCACTCCCCTTCGGCATTCTAGACACTACCTTTTCCAAAAGACTACGCATGTTAGCAAGTTCAGAATGTACAACAGTATCCTCAAGAGAAGGCGCTACTGTTTCTGGGAGTATAGCAGCGACAGAAGTATCAATCCCTGCTGTGACTTCTACCTTCTCCTTAGAAAAGAATCCCAAAATTCCACCTTGACGAATTTTACGTGTATGCAAAATAATAGCATCTCGCCCTAAAGCACCTTTAACTTGTGCCATAACCTCTTGCATAGAATCAGCTGTAAACACTCTAACTTTCAATTATACTCTCACCATCCCTAACGATTGCACTTCTACTTTTGATTCTAATTCCGCATAAGACAAGACAATTAAATTAGGTACATTGCGTTCTATTAATTTATGAAAATAAGTTCTCACTGCTGGGCTGGTGAGGACGATTGGTTGATAACCAATATTTGTTATTTTAGGTAATTCTTTAGACAAACTAGACACTATCGCTTGTAGCATTTGTGGCTCGAGTGCTACATAAGAACCACTTTCATTGCGCTGCACTGCACTTGCAATGGTATTCTCCAATTGTGGGTCAACAGTTATACAAGTCAACATATTATTTTGAGCATATTGCCTAGATATCTGTCTAGCCAACGCATGACGAACATATTCAGTTAGAATGTCTGTATCTTTAGTCAATTGAGCATAGTCTGCCAGCGTTTCAAAAATCGTCACCATATCCCGTATAGAAATACGCTCACGTAATAATTTGGCTAAGACTTTCTGAATATCCCCAATGGATAACAAGGTAGGAGTCAATTCTTCTACTACTGCAGGGTTATTCTGTTTTACAGAATCAACTAAAGTCTGAACTTCTTGACGCCCTAAAATTTCAAAGGCGTAAGCTTTGATAACCTCTGTCAGATGAGTTGCAAGTACAGAAACCGGATCTACAACAGTATACCCTGCCAATTCAGCCTGCTCTCGATTTGCTTCTTGAATCCATAAGGCCGGCAAGCCAAAAGCCGGTTCCACTGTTTCAATACCAGCAATCTCTTCAAAAACATTACCTGAATTCATTGCCAAATAGTGATCTAATAATAATTCGCCTTTAGCAATCTCTATTCCTTTTAATTTTATCACATATATATTAGGTTTTAACTGTATATTATCACGTATCCGAATGGTAGGTACGATCAGTCCTAATTCCAATGCACACTGGCGGCGAATCATGACTACGCGATCCAGTAAATCTCCCCCTTGGGAAATATCTACCATAGGTATGAGACTATAGCCAATTTCCAGTTCCATTGTATCAATTTGTAGCAATGACACAATATTTTCAGGATTACGAACTTCTTCCTTTTCTTTTTCCTCTAAATCAGTTACCTTAGAGTCTTGATTGTACTGAATTGTCTTTTGCAATATATAACCAATTCCAAAGCAAACAAGACCAAGGCTTACAAAAGGAATAAAAGGTAAACCTGGAACAAAACTCATTAATACTAATACCCCGGCTACAATAAAGAACACTCGTGGATTAGTAAATATTTGTCCTACAAGATCATGCCCTAAATTAGACTCCGATGCAGCCCTTGTCACTACAATACCTGTTGCGGTAGAAATTAGTAGTGCTGGAATCTGATTAACCAATCCCTCTCCCACTGTCAGTAATGTATAACTATGTAAAGCTTCTAATACACCTAAATCTCGTTGTACCATTCCGATAATGAAACCGCCAACGATATTAATTACTATAATAATGATAGCTGCTATAGCATCACCTTTTACAAACTTACTAGCACCATCCATCGCACCATAAAAGTCTGCTTCTCGCTGGATTTTAACGCGACGTTGGCGAGCTTCACCATCAGTAATTGCACCGGAATTTAGATCCGCATCAATACTCATTTGCTTACCTGGCATAGCATCTAATGTAAATCTTGCTGCAACTTCAGCAACACGTTCAGATCCTTTGGTTATAACAAGAAACTGTATAATAATTAAAATAACAAATATAATAAAACCAACAATAGCATTTCCACCAACCACAAAATTACCAAATGCCATAATCACTTCACCAGCATAACCATCAATTAAAATAAGTCTAGTCGATGATACATTAAGCGCTAGACGAAATAAAGTAGTGATCAGTAATAATGACGGGAAAATAGAAAATTGCAACGGTTCTACATTGTAAACAGCAATCATTACAATAATAAGAGCAAAGGAAATATTTAAAGCTAATAATAAATCTAACAGAAAAGATGGCAACGGGATAATCATCATAATAACAATTGTAATGATTCCAAGGGCCACTATAATATCACTATATTTAGTTAATTTGGATAAACCAGGAAATGGAGATGTTTGAGTAGCCAAATTATTCGCTCCTTCTACAACTTAAGACAAACGTTTTTTTAATTTATAAACATAAGCTAATACTTCTGCAACAGCTTGATATAATTCTGGTGGCACAGGATGTCCAATTTCTACTGCCGCATACAAAGCTCTTGCCAATATTTTATTTTCAACAATTACGACTTTACTTTCTTTAGCTATCTCTTTAATTCTTTGGGCGATTAAATCCTGGCCTTTAGCCACAATAATAGGTGCCGACATAGTTTTTTCATATTTTAAGGCAACAGCAAAATGAGTAGGATTTGTCACTATTACATCTGCTTTTGGAACCTCCTGCATCATACGCTGCATAGACATCGCTCGCTGTCGCTGTTTAATTTTCCCTTTAATTAGTGGGTCACCTTCCATTTGCTTAAATTCTTGCTTAATATCATCTTTACTCATTTTTAAGCTTTCTTTGTGTTCCCACCATTGATAAAAATAGTCAAATGCAGCCAAAACAATCATTACGGCGCTAATCTGGAATACTAAATCTAAAATAAGTGATGCGGTTAAATGCAACGAGTCAATAAGTTCAACACTGATTAAGCCCGGAACTTGTTCCGTTTGTTTCATCATGAAACGATAAACAAAATAACCGATTATTATTATTTTTAATAGGGACTTAACTAATTCTGATAATGAACGTTTTGAAAATAGACGTCCAAAACCAGAAATAGGATTAATTTTACTAAATTTCGGTGTAAGAGGTTCAAGAGAAAAAAGAAAGCCAACTTGAATAAAATTAATCGTCAGAGATACAATTAATATGACACACATGACTGGAAGAGCCGTTTTTAAAAAAACAATAGCAAATCCAAAAAATATCTCTCGCAATGACTGTATCGTAATATCAACCATTGCCACATTAGAAAAGCTAGTTTGCATATATCTTGTGAGTTCATCGTAAATATAAGACCCAATTATTTTTAATGTAAAAAAGGCTGCTAAAATAATACATACAGAGTTTACTTCCATACTTTTAGCAACTTGTCCCTTTTGCCGTGCTTCGCCCTTACGCTTAGCCGTAGCCTCTTCTGTTTTTTCACCAGCAAACAACTGTAAATCAAACAAAAAATTACTAGAAGCATGTTGCGATCTTACTTCACTAGAAGAAGGATAGAAGCCGGAAAACATCTTTATACATCCCATTAAACGCCATCTCCAAAAAAATTATATAGAAAGGTAATGCTAAAGATAGAACAAAAAGGCCGACAATGATCTTTCCTGGCACACCAACAACAAAAATATTCATCTGTGGCATTGTACGAGCCAAAATACCAAGGGCTACATCTGTTATTATAAGAGAGATGATGATCGGCAAACTAATTTTCATAGCAATCACAAAGGTACCACCAACCATATCAACCATAAAGGTCGCTAATGCTGTATGAAAGATCACACCCGTAACGGGTATTAATTTAAAACTGGTAAATAAGGCTGATAATAAGACATGATGTCCATTGGTAGCTAAAAAAACAATCAATGCTAACATATATTTAAAATTGCCAACCAGTGGCACCTGACTACCAGATTGAGGATCAATTATATTAATAACACCAAACCCGATCTGCATATCTAGCAATTGCCCTGACATCTGTATCGCAGAAAAAACCAATGAACTTACAAATCCTATAGTTAATCCTACAATAAGCTCTCCGATAACCATGAAAATAAAAGGAAGAAAATGCTCAGGTATGATTACGGTATCGTTAAATACGATCGGAAATAATATATAGGTAATAATCAATGCTAGACCAGCTTTAATACTGACTGGAATATTTTTGCTCCCAAAAACAGGAGTCATTGTAAAAATACCAGTAATGCGGACAAAGATTAATAAGAAAAAAGCTACTTGATTTTGCATAAGTGCAAAAAAATCCACAAATAATTACCCCTTACATTAGCGTACCATATTAGGTAAGTTGATGAAAATTTCACGAGTATAATCAACCATCAAACTTAACATCCAAGGACCAAAAACCAATATAGCAACAAAAATTGCTATAATTTTAGGAATAAACACCAAGGTTTGTTCTTGTATTTGAGTAGTTGCTTGAAAAATACTCACCAAAATACCAACTAATAAACCCAAGCCTAGCATAGGGGCTGCGATAAGCATTACCATTGATAATGCATCACGACCAATTTGTATTGCCATATCATTTGACATAAATTCCTCCTTTAGTGGAAACTATGAATCAATGAGAAAATAATTAAGTGCCAACCATCCACTAAAATAAATAATAACAACTTAAAGGGTAACGAAATCATAACGGGTGGCAACATCATCATCCCCATTGACATCAACGTACTCGCTACCACCATATCGATAACAATAAAAGGAATATAGATTAAAAAACCGATTTGGAAAGCAGTTTTAAGTTCACTAATAATAAAAGAAGGTATTAATGTAGTTGTTGGTACATCCTCTGGTGAGTTAGGACGGGATCCTTCCGATAAATTTACAAACAATGCCAGGTCATTTTCCCGTGTTTGCTTAAACATGAACTCGCGCATTGGCTTTATTGCTTCAGTCATAGCAACTTCCTGAGTGATAGTACCTGACAAATAGGGTTGTAATCCATTTTGGTTCGCCTGTTCCAAATAAGGCGACATCGTAAAAAAAGTTAAAAACAAAGCCATACCTATTAAAACCTGATTAGGTGGCATTTGCTGTGTTGCAAGAGCACTACGCAAAAAAGATAAGACAACAATGATTCGCGTAAAAGAGGTCATCATTATCAATATGGATGGCGCTAATGTCAACACTGTCATAGTGAGCAAAATCTGTAAACTAAGTGCAACATCTTTAGGCTCTGTAGCAGCGCCTACCCCAATGTTAATATTGGGGATAGGAACCAAGGGCGCAGCACTCGCCATCGAAGGCATAATCAGCAAAATGAAAAAAGTACAGATAACAACTATATTTTTTTGATATTTAGACACTTACCTTACCTCTTCCCGCGTTCATGTTTTTGTTCATTCTGCGTATCACCAAAAGCAGTAGGAAATGCCTGGGAAAGTTTCTGCAGAGACGCAAGCTGCTTTTGAAAAACACCATCAAACTGATTATCCGGTACGGCTAATTGTTCTTTCTTCATTTTCTCAATCTCTTCAATATCGGTTATCTCTTGCAAAACAGTAATATTATGGTCTGTAACACCCAATATTAAGTATTTTCCTGCAATCTCAACTGTATAAACAGCTCGATTAGCACCAAAAGATAATGTATTAATAATTCTACTATTGCCACTAGCAGATAAGCTTCCCAATTTTTTTCCTAAAAAACGGGAAGCAAAATATGCAAGACCAATAACAACTGCGAAAGTGATTACTAAAGAAAAGACATAGGAAATCGTGGAAAACCACGATGTAGAGTTTGTAGCTTTGGGTTCTTGGTATTGCAAATATTCACTATTAGGCTCGGCAGCATAGACCTGTCCATAAAAAAATATTCCAAAACAGAAGACAAGTAATAAGTGTAAGAAGAAAACTCGAATTTTCTTTTTATTCATTACTAACCAACTGCTTTACGTACAGCTTCCAATACTCTATCTGGTTGAAAAGGCTTAACGATAAAGTCACGAGCACCTGCTTGAATGGCTTCAACCACCATCGCTTGTTGTCCCATGGCACTACACATAATAACTTTTGCACTAGGATCAAGTTTCTTGATTTCTTTCACTGCAGTAATACCATCCATTTCTGGCATAGTAATATCCATCGTAGTAAGATCTGGTTTCAATTCCTGAAATTTTTCTACTGCCTTTACCCCATTTTCTGCTTCACCAACAATTTCATATCCATTCTTACTTAAAATATCCTTAACCATCATGCGCATAAATGCTGCATCATCAACTATTAACACTCTAGTAGCCATTAATTATCTCCCCCTAATTACTTGATATCTATTCTTACTGTTTATCAAAAATCATGTATTATTGTAAGCTATACGTGCGTTCCAGTGGACTTATAATATCAGTAATTCGCACACCAAAATTCTCATCAATAACTACTACCTCACCTTTAGCAATTAGCTTTCCATTTACCAAAATATCTACAGGTTCTCCAGCTAATTTATCAAGTTCAACCACTGAACCAGGAGCCAATTCTAGAATATCACGAATCAACTTACGAGTTCTTCCCAATTCCACGGTAACTTGCAAAGGTACATCCATAATAAGGTCAATATTTGTATCCGTTACAGGCATAGCACCTTGTACTAGAGGAGCAAACTGTATAGGTTGTACATTAACAGGTTGCGCCATTTGTTGCCTTGGTGCTACCGTAGCAGCAACCTGTTGTTGCGCTTTCGCCGGCTGTGCCTTTGGTGCATCTGTATTTTGAGAATTCGAAGCACTCGGAGTAGCTGCGGGTTGTACCGCATTCATAAGACTATCTACCATTTCCTTTGCTACATCAATTGGCAAAATTTGCATGATTTCACTGTCAATTAAATCTTCTACTTCCATACGAAATGCAACACGAACAATATTGTCATTGGTACCAACAGCATTGGTAATGCTAGAAGCGACTGCGAAATCGATTAAATTTACAGTTGGTGGAGAAATATCAATTTTTTTCCGAAACATAGTCGACATAGAAGTCGCTACGCCACCCATCATCTGATTCATCGCTTCACTTACTGCACTCATATATAACTCATTTAGTTCTGTTGGAGGATTGAGTCCGTCTCCTCCCATCATTAAATCTGCAATAATTAAAGCATCTTGTTCTCGGATAGCTAAAACATTCGTCCCTACGATACCATGAGTGTATCCAACCTCAATTACCAAGTATGGTAAAGGGTACTGCCCCTTTATTTCTTCTAAATTGGCTACAGAAACACGTGGTGTAGTAATGGACACTCGTCGGCCAAGTAGCACTGACAATGTAGTTGCTGCACTTCCCATTGAAATATTACCTATTTCACCAAGGGCATCTTGCTCTATCGCCGATAACTCAGGTACTGGAGAAGATGAAGCAGTGTCGCCCTTTAGCAAGGCATCAATCTCATCTTGGGATAGAAAGCCTTCAGTCATTATTATCATCTCCTTCTGAAATCAGTTGTGTTATTTGTAGTGCAACTTTATGCCCCGAGAGACCCGGTTTTCCTCTAAACTTCTCACGTTGACCTACAATTACATTCAAATCATCTTTTATTTTGCTTTCTAACTGTAATACATCATTTACTACTAAACCTAACAAATCCTGTACAGTAATCGTAGTCCTTCCTAACTCCACGAGCATGGGAATAAATGCTTTTTCCAGCTTACGCTGTATTGCATTAATATGTTCAGGCAATGCCTGTTTAGCAACAGAAGAAGCAACCCAATAAGTAGTCGTCAGTTTAGACATGATTGGCTCCAAAACTAGATAAGGTATACAAATATTAACCAATCCCTCAACCTGACCAATTTTCAAATGTAAAGTAATAATAACTACCATATCGTTAGGAGGTACAATCTGCGTAAATTGAGGATTTGACTCTATTATTTCAAGCTTAGGGTCAATAGCAACAACTTGTTTCCAAGCCTCTGAAAAACATTCTAGTGTTTTATTAATAACCCTTTTGACAATAGCTTCTTCAATATCAGTCAATGATCTTGTTTTTGCAGGGGGCAGACCAGGCCCACCAAATAATCTATCAATAATTGAGAAAATGACATTAGGATTAAGTTCAAGAATAGCATTACCTTTAAGAGGTCGCATTTGAAAGACACCAATAACACTCGGATTCGGTAATGAACGAATAAATTCTTCATAAGTTAGCTGATCAACAGAAGCTACATCAATATGTACAAGCGTCCGAAGATGTGCGGAAAGGTATGTATTCATAAGACGGGCAAAATTTTCATGCAACATATACAATGTGCGAATTTGATCTTTAGAAAATTTATCAGGACGTTTAAAATCATAAACTTTTATTTTTCTTTGTTTCTGCTCATCTTTAATTTCTTCAGCTGATACCTCACCCGTGGATAACGCAGATAACAGATCATCAATTTCAGATTGGGATAACACATCTGAACCTGCCAATATTTTCTCTCCTTTCCTACCACTCTAACACATATTATAATACGACAACAATTTTAAAGCTACTGCAAGACAAAATTGGTAATATATACGTCATATACTCTATCATCACCAAATGCCTTATTAATTTCATTCTTTAAAAGCTCTTTTAATTGTTCTTGCTTAAGCGGATCAAAATCTTCCATTTTTTGTGAACGCAATACATATACAGCTGTATCAGCAAGCTTTATCTCTTCAGGTGTGGGCATTTTCCCCGTAGCAGCTGCTATTTTTTTATCAGGCCTCAACTCTACAATAAGTCCGATTTTTAAATAGCGCCCACTATTTACACCACCAATATTAATAATTAATCCATCTTTTGCATCACCTAACTTAACAAAAACTCCTGGTTCACGTTGGGTACTTCTCTTATCTACGACCCTATCAGCAACAATTTTTGTAGCAATAAAGTAAGAAATCCCTCCCGCTAATAATAAACCAAATACAATCATTCCAACAACCATCATCATCGAGAACTTCTTTTGACCATCAGCCACTGTTACACCTCCATATTCGATTCAATACATTTGTAACTATTAAAATGATAAGTAAGCTACTATTCATCATATAATTTTCTATTGTGAAGATTTTTCTAGTTTTCGTAAACTAATTGCCTTTGTTTTTTTATCTAAACTTACCAAAAATGGCTCTACGATAATCCATAACTTTTCTCACTACTTCATCCATAGATTCTTCTACAATCAACTTTCTACCGCTTGTAAGCGTAATAACAGTATCTGGAGTTTCTTCAATCGTTTCAATCAATTCTGCATTTAACACAAATTCCTCTTGGGATTTAAGACGTGCTACTTTTATCATAAAAAAAAACCCTCCATACATTCGCATTTTATATATAAGGGGGGATCCTCCCCCCTTAATCAACCATTATCGCTTAAGGTTTACAAGTTCTTCTAACATAGTGTCCGTAGTCGTAATGACTTTAGAATTAGCTTGGAATCCTCGTTGAGTGACGATCATATTACTAAATTCTGTCGCCAAATCCACATTGGACATTTCTAAAGTTCCAGGACTAAACTTACCTCGTCCACCTGTACCTGATGTTCCTACTCGTGGTTCACCAGAGTTATTCGACTTAACATATAAGCTTTCGCCGTATTTTTCTAAACCACCTGGATTATTAAAACTTGCTAAAGCAACTTGAGCTAAAGCCTGACTCTCTCCATTGGAAAAACGCCCTGAAATGACACCTGTACTTGAGACGGTTTTACTTTCTAAGGTACCTTTAGTATATCCATCCCGATCCACAGTAACATCAGATGTAGCAGTTGTACTACCACCACCACCATATTGGGTCATGCTTGCAAAATCAAGATTTATTGTAGTAGGAGTCGCGCCAGCATAGGGACTTGCTGGTGGTGGTGTAATAACAAGCGGAGTATTAGCTACTGTATTGTAAGTACCATCGGCATTAAAAGTAATTGTTGCCGTTCCTCCAGTAACATTTCCTACAAGAACACCATTAGTGTTAGTTATCGTCGATGCCGGAGTAAAGTTCCATGTATTAGCTGCTGTTTTCTCAAATGTTCCACTTACTTTATAAGCATTACCTTGTGCATCATACACTTCGATAGAAGCTGAAGTCTGAGACGAAGTATCACTTGCGGATTTAACTGCTGCTACTGTTGCAGTTGCAGCAGTATTTAAAGCTGTGGCTGTAGCTGTAACTGCCGTTGTTGTCGGATCAGCGCTTGCCGTAGGTACAGCTGCTAAAGCTTGCGATGCTGTAACAGCCGCAGCTGCACTATTAGCTGCTGTATTAGCCGCAGCTAATGCTGCCTCCGCTGTACCGGTACCTGCAGCATAAGCATTTGCAGCTGTTTGAGCTGCCACAGCATCTGTTTGAGCTGTAGTTGCTGCAGTTTGAGCTGCTGTTGCTGCTGCAAGCCAAGCTGCATCAGCTCCTGCAGCTGTAATAGCATTGGCTGCTGCAGTAACTAACAAGCCCGCATTTGTTACTGCTGTCGTTGCGTCTGTTACAGCTTGCGCCGTTGTTCCACGAATAGTAGCATCCGCTAGCAAATTACCACCATATGTAATCTTAGTGGATGCTTTTGCTGGCATAGTTTTTCCTACAGGAATTTGTATATCAGTAGTAGGTTGGGTTGTATCAATCACACCATTCGCATCCGCCTTCCACCCCATTACCTTGTAACCCGAACCTGGCATTACAAAATTCCCCAAAGTATCAAAATCAAAAGCACCATTACGAGTATACATCTGACTTTGACCATTCGATAAAATAAAAAATCCATCGCCTGAAATTCCCAAATCCGTACTTTTACCTGTAGGAGAAAAACTCCCATCTGTAAATATAGTATCAATACTAGCTAATGCCATCCCCAGTCCAACCTGCATTGGATTCGTACCACCTTGGTTTCCTGAAGCACTGGACGCTCCTTGCAATGTTTGACTTAAGGTATCTTGGAAGGTAACACGACTTTGCTTGAAACCTGTCGTATTAACATTAGCGATATTATTACCAATAACATCCATACGGGTCTGGTGGTTACGCAAACCTGAAATCGCAGAGTATAATGAACGCATCATAATGAACATGACCTCACTTTTTTTTATAGTTTGACTGCATCAATCGTTCAACAGCCTAAGGCTCCCTCAAGAGGTCCAGCCTCATACAATTACCGCACTATCAATATTAGTAAATACGTTATCTTTCATCCTATCGCCATCCATGGCAGTAATCACAGTTTTATTTTTCACACTAACCAACAACGCTAAATTATTATGACTCATAAGAATCAATGACTCTTTAGCACCTTTTTGTGCAGCTTTTTCCACCGCATCATTCAACTTCCTTAAATCAGCTTGTCCAAGTTGAATGTTTCCAGTTTGCAAACGATGCATGGCATGTTGTGAAAATTTTACACCTGCTAATTCTTGGAATAACACCTGTTCAAAAGGAGATGTATTATTCTTTACTTGTTTTTTCTGATTATGAATCAGGTTACCAGTAAGTTGATTAACAGGAAAAACGGATTGTTGCAGGCGGTAAGCACCATTATCATTCATGTTACTCTAACCTCCTGTAAATGCCTTACTTTAATATTTTACTAACTTTACTTACATCTACAAGTTGCTCAACCATAAGTCCCACAATTTTCTTCGAGTCAAAGGTACTGGTTATTAGTTTTCCATCAGCATCTGTAGTAATGGCACTTACTTTAATAGTTCCATCATCCCCACGTTGCGCTCCAGAAATAATTCCGGTATGTACCACTTTATTATCATCAACCCAGCTTACTTTCTTATTCAATAGATCCGTTGCTTGTGTTGGAAGGTATTGGGGGTATTGTACAGCATCTACATTCACAATCAATTGACTTTTACCATCAGAATTGCGGACTCCTTCTACGTCTCCTTGAAGAACTTCTCCTTGATCCGTTGTCCAGTCAACTGTGTAACCAATCATACCAGCAGCCTGAGTAGCAACCATAGAAGCATTTATATTCTGCATTTGTTCTAGACTGGAAAATTGAGCCATTTGAGAAATAAACTCTTTATCGTCCATAGGGTCTAGCGGGTTCTGATTACGCAATTGGGTCACTAGTAAGTTAAGAAAAGCATCTTTACCCAATTCGTCATTTGAAGTTTTCGTTGTGGTCGTTGTGCCTGTATTCGTACCTATTCCTGATACTGTAGACATACTATTCATTCCTCCTTTTATACACGATAATCTACACCTGAGATATCTGAAGCATTTTCAGACAGATTACTTGATTCAAGGGCTTCGATAAAATTTTCTTCTACTTTTCTGTTCTGCACTTTTACTTCAGGCTTCTTTTGACTTTCACGCTGTCCATTAGAGAAAAACTCCCCTAATCCAGCATATATACCTACGTTTTCAACTTTTAAACCTTGATTAGCTAGATCCTGTTTCAATTGCACTAAAGACGCTTCAATTATATTGCGTACTTCAGCATTATTGGAATGAAAACTTGCACTAACCGCGCCATTTTCAACAGTCACTTTAAAAGTTAATTCACCTAAATGCTCAGGTTTTAGCCTGATAATCATTTCCGTATTTTTCTGCCCTTCAATCAAACGAGCCTGATCAACAATCTGTGCTGCAACGTGATACGTATCAGTCACCGGCTGCTGTTGTACTTGTTTTATATCTGACAGCGTTACCTGATTCTCGTTTTTCACAACTGAATGATTTAATAAACTATTAAATACATCTGAATTGTTTGATAGTTTCTCAGGTAAATTCCCTTCTGTAAGTAACTGCTCTTTAGCCCCTAATACCAATTCATTCCTACTGCTAGTTTCTTTCACTGCATCAACAATATTTACTATTGGCTGAAGGGTCTCTGTAGTTTTTACATCGTCAGCAACCAACTCAGCAAAATTTGCTGTTGTAGCGATCTCCCCATTGCCTTGATTTGAAGCTATTTTCTTATTATTAATGGGTTGCTTACTATTGTTTTTCATTACTCCACTGTCCATAACAATAGACGGTACTACATTCGGTAATACATCTGTTTCTTTTACAGAAGGATCAATTACTTGTGCTGGTTCAACCAGTTGCTCACTTTGTAATTTTCCTAATAATTGCTTTTGCACTTGCGTGAGTTCAGCAACATTAGTAATCTTCACTGATTGATTTATGCCCGTCATTTCAGTCAATAGAGCTTCTAAATTACTTTGAGGAACCTTTGGATCAATTTGAGCTTGAACATTACTCGGAGAAACTCTTGTGCTAGTAGACGGATCAATTTGAGTTTGATCACTCCCTATTAAGTCAGGCAACTGGATTGCAATAGTATCCATTTGCGCATTATTAGCAGTATCTGCAACAACCTCACCCTTATCGGCTTCCATTAGATTTACAGGTGTCGGTAAAACTGCCATGCCTGCAAAAGCTGCCATTAACTGAGCTGCAACTTCATCTTTCCCGTTAGGAGCCCCATCATCAGCTTCATTCTTATCCGCTTGCTTGGTTAGCATCGTAGCGAATCCCGCTGCCAATTTATCGCTTTTAGCACTACTCTTTCTATTTGTATCTTGTAGTAAAGCATTCGTCTTTGTATCCACAGGAACTATATTTAACATCATAACCATATTCTCACCTCCTTTCCTTAATCAACTCTTTATATAAAATTATTCTTATTCAATGTTAGTAATATGGTAAACCTCCATCTCTAGCAATTTTTTAATTGTTATTATTTCTGCCTCTATACATTGCCTGCGTAAGATTTGCTGCACGCCTAGCGTCAAATAAGGGCATAATTTTGGAAACCTGTTCATCTTCCATTTTATTTAAAATATCCAAAACTACATTATCATCCAACTCGCTCAAAATAGTAACAGCTTCGTCAGGCTTCATCCCACCATATAATCTTGCTAATTTGGAAATACGTTTGGCTTCTTCCTGTTGCTTTATCTTAGCCTGTTTCTGTAATTCAGAATCATCTACAATACCTTTTGGAGCTAAAGGAACTTCATTTATCGCTGTGGCTGCTGGTGCTATTTTGGTCTCGACAGAAGGCTTCTCCTGACTTTGTTCTTCTTCCAATTCAACAGTCTCAAAATTTGTTTTTGGCTGAGGGAAATATTGCCCAACAACTGGGTATTCATTTAATTTCCAGCTTTTAGTTAGACCTTCCATGTCAATTAAATTTAAATAAATTCCTGCGGCAAAACCTACAGCAGCTAAGATCAGTAGTATGATTAGAACAAGCAATAATTTGAATATCGTTCCTAGCTTCTTTTTTGGTTTTTCAGGGGAACTAGTATTTATTTTTATTTGAGGATCAGGCGTTATTTTTTTTGCCATATTGTTACCTACCTTTGAGGACTGTTTCATCTATGTAATTCATTTCTATGTTGCTAATGACATTACTTTAGCAACATAAGCT
>JARBUM010000165.1 GCA_029239675.1 Pelosinus sp.
TGTTCCCCGTGAAGAATTGTTTATTACAACAAAGCTGTGGTTGGCTGATGCGGGCTATGAAAAGACTATGAAGGCCTTTGAGACTTCTCTGAAAAAGCTGGGTCTTGATTACCTGGACTTGTATCTGATTCACCAGCCTGTAGGCGATGTATACGGCTCCTGGCGGGCCATGGAGGAGTTGTATAAGGCAGGAAAGATTCGTGCAATTGGTGTGGCTAATTTCATGCCTGACCGATTGGTGGATTTGGTGTTGAACAATGAAATTGCCCCCGCCATCAACCAAGTGGAGGTTAATCCTTTCTGTCAACGTACTTTTGACCAAGAGATTATGGAGAAAAAAGGCGTACAGATCCAATCTTGGGGACCTTTTGCAGAGGGACGCAACGGTTTGTTCCAGAATGAAACCTTAAAAACCATTGGAGAGAAATATGGTAAATCTATTGCGCAGGTGGTGTTGCGTTGGCTTATTCAGCGAGGTGTAGTGTGCATCCCTAAGTCTGTGCGTAAAGAACGTATGGAGCAGAACTTTGATGTGTTTGACTTTACTTTAGCCGATGAGGATATGCAGTCAATTGCTTCTCTGGATACCGGAAAGAGCTGCTTCTTCTCCCATCACGACCCTGCAGCTATCGAGAGGCTATGCGGTATGTCCCGTTAAAAACAGAATGAAAGTGCATTATATCATAGAGTAAGCTCGGAAACTAATTTCCAGTAGGTGCAAAAATAGTTGTCATTTTATTTTTGCCTGTGCCTTTTGGATTAAGGGATATTATAGATTTTATGTTCTATTTATTAAGAAGTTTGTATGTAGGATAGTTATCATGAGCAGCATCTGCAATAAACTTATCGAAGTTGAACAAAGGATACATTTTCATAACTTCTGAGAGTGCAAATATTGCAGTAACACCAACGATAACACAAAGGATATCGCGTGCATGTAAGTGCTTAACCCATTTTGATATACTATAAAAACCTAAGTTAGACATTAATATAAATTATCTTAAAAGTTCTGGCTGTTGATTTGAAGGTTTACCAGTTTTAGAATAAGATCCACTAACTAAAGGATTTATCTCATCAAGATTTAACAAATAGAGTTTTTCAATACTTAATAAATAGTATTCCATGGTAGTGGGATTAAGTTTATAAAATTCCTTAATATTTGATAAAAGAAAGTTTTGATAATTAGAATGTCTACGCTAATTTTCGAGCATAAAAAAACCTCACAATTATTTTGGTGATTAGTACCATATTGTGAGCACCGCAAATTCTACTAACATCGTTAAGTATTTTTGGAAAAAATATAAGAATTATTTTAGATTTTGTTTGAAATTCTGGGGGGAATCATAAAAAGCACCCTCCGAGATTAAGATAAATGGAGGATTAATGGTTTCCGAATACATTTTCATAAATAAAGGAGAACATATCTAGGAGTAATACTAAGAAAATTGTGTGAACATAAAGGTGTTGAAATTATTGAAGCAAATGCGTGTAAAGTCACATACATATGCTTGTAAGTATAGCACCTAAATTAAGTGTATCGCAATTTATGGGATATCTGAAAGGTAAAAGTTCACTTATGATTTTTGATAGACATGCAAATTTAAAATATAAATATGGTAATAGGCAAATTTGGTGTAAAGGCTACTATATTGATACTGTAGGAAAAAATAAAAAAGTCATAGAAGGATAATAAAAGATTAGATTCAAGAAGGATTTAGCATATGAACAAATGAGTTTAAAAGAATATATTCATCCGTTTACGGATGGTGATGATTATCTTTTTCTATTGCTTTGGAGTTAACTCCATACTGTATAATTTGAAACGCAGAAGAGAGGATAAAGATAAATGGAAAGTACAAATTCAAAAATAAAAATTGACATGGTATTACCTATTATACTATTAAGTTACTTCATGATTTTATTGGATAACTCGATTATTTTTACAGGTAC
This sequence comes from Pelosinus sp., assembly GCA_029239675.1. Classification (GTDB taxonomy): domain Bacteria; phylum Bacillota; class Negativicutes; order DSM-13327; family DSM-13327; genus Pelosinus. The sequence goes on from JARBUM010000165.1 coordinate 1,951, forward strand.
GGTTAAAATTGCACAGGATTTAAATTTAAATCAATCACAACTTTCTTGGGTTAGTAATGCCTACTCATTAACGTTTGGTGGATTATTACTATTTGGTGGACGTTCGGGTGATATCTTTGGTCGAAAAAGAATGTATCATATTGGATTAATAATCTTTGCGTTAGGTTCACTCTTTGTAGGACTTTCTGGAAGTTCACTATCAATTATTTTAGCTAGAGCTTTTCAAGGAATTGGTTCTTCAATTTTAGCGCCAACCACATTAGCAATTTTGATGGATAACTATCAAGGGGAAGCAAGAACAAAAGCTGTTGCGGCTTATGGAGCTACTGCAGGAGTTGGAGCTTCCGTCGGTTTAGTCATTGGCGGAATTTTAGCTAGTATATTTTCTTGGCGAGATGGTTTTTTTATCAATGTGCCAATAAGTATCTTGATGTTTTTATTGTCAGCTCGTTTTATCGAAGAACGAGAAAGCATTGAAGGAAAAGTTGATATTTTTGGAGCTGTTTCCTCTGTGATTGGCATGATTGCCTTAGTTTATAGTATTGTTGGAGAAGCATATAATTTATTAGCACTGTTTGTAGCTATTATTTTCTTATGCATCTTTATTCGTCATGAAGCAAAAACAACTTCGCCAATGATGCCATTAAGTTTATTTACGGATCGTGAACGATTAGGTGCTTACATTGGCCGCTTTACTTATTTAGGAGCAATGTTAAGTTTGTGGTTTTTGACACCTCAATTAATGCAAAAGCATTTTAATTATACTCCTTTGATGGCTGGAATTGCCTTCTTTCCATTAACGATTGCTATTTTTGTTTCATCAATGCAAGTTTCTCGCCTAACAAAATTATGGGGAAATGCAAAATTGATGGTCATTGGTTTAATTATCACAGTTTTAGGAATGGGAGGCCTGGCATTATTTAATATTAACTCTAATTACTGGATAGGTATTGCTATTCCAATGATAATTATGGGCATTGGTCAAGGATTCGCATTAAGTCCATTGACTGCTTCTGGAATTAAAAACACATCTGAGGATAATGCTGGAGCTGCTTCTGGTGTAGTAAACATGGTTCATCAAATTGGTGGTTCTATTGGCTTATCTTTGATTATTGCATTGACTAGTAATATACAAAATGTTGTTAGTGCCTATCAAATTCAAATGATCGGTGCATTTATATTAACAATTATGTCTTTAATTGCAGCCTTGCTGCTCATCTTGCCAGCTGCTAAAAAATAAATAAAAAGAAATGAGGAATTGGAATGGAATGCGTTACATTATGACAGCACTTAAAAGAGATCTGCCATACTTACTCTTTGAACTATTAATTATTTCATGGCAGCACGCACTTTGTATTCAGCGACCTCAATAATCAGCAAATTTCCGATCATATATCGGTCTTTTTCGTTGAGAAGAAGCTCAACTGACACCTGCACGGCAATGTCGAGAGTTTATGACTAAGAAAAAGGAGGAATATAGCAATGGCTAATAACAAATCAGAGAACAACCAAGTAACTGTCAAGAAGGTGAATCAGAAACGAATAATTACAGCCATCGTTATCGTTATTTTAGTTGCCGTTACCACCCTTCTTGCCGTGTATATTACTAATAAAGAAAAGGGATCTGCCATACCAAACAACTCTAGTGCAAATATGCAAACACCTCCAAAAACGGCGAGGAATACCTTGGTCGCCTATCTTACTCGTACTGGTAACACCGAAGCAGTCGCAAAAATGATCCATGATGAAGTTGGTGGCGGACTTGTTAAACTGGAACTTGAAACTCCTTACCCAGATAACTACCAAAAGCAGGTCGCCCAAGTCGAACAAGAAGATGAGAGTGGCTACTTACCACCGCTTAAAACCTCGATAGATAAAATTGATAGTTACGATACGATATTTGTGGGCTTTCCAACATGGAATATGCAGTTACCGCCGCCTATCAGGAGTTTCTTGAACAAATACAACCTCAGCGGAAAAACAGTCATACCGTTCAACACCAATGGCGGCTATGGCGTCGGCAGTGGCTTTGAGGAATTTAAAAAACTATGTGCGGATAGCATCGTACCTGAGGGGTTCTCCGTTGAGGGCGGCAGAGAGCGAGACGGCATTCTCTTTGTGATGAATGGCGACAAAGAAATTAAAGTGAGATCACAGGTACATGCCTGGCTTGAACATATTGGTTTACTATGATTAACCAAAGGAGTGCTATTATATGAAAGTTTTAATTTTAGGAGCATCAGGATAGATTCATCACTATCTCCTTCCTATGTTCTTGCGACAAACAGACGCCATACTGGCATTGTATGCACGAAACACAAGCCAACGGCTAACCATAACCGACCAAGAACGAGAAACCTTATGGCACTTTATTCCTTGTTAATCTTTCTCTTCTTACTGTCCTTACGTCAACCCTTGATATACTGAACTATAAATTTTGGTATTACGAGACTGCTAAAGATGCTTCAACTGAATGGTTAGAAGAAGTGACAAATGAATACTATACTAAACTAAACATAGTGATTCTTCCAGCCATTGATGATTTGCTGGACAGTACTGGAGGGGATATCAATACTACGCTATCCGAGTCAAAGGCGGCTGCGGCCTGATCATTACCGCATATATATTAGTAGAATTCCATAGAGCAAATTATTGTATTGCCTTCTCTGGTATAACCCATGGGTTTATACTCAAGAACTTATTGAAACTTCTGCCTTCAGATTGATTCCTTTATAATATGAGGTAGATAGAGTTGAGAATTATATATCGGAGGTGT
>JARBUM010000166.1 GCA_029239675.1 Pelosinus sp.
GGAAGAAAACGTACCCCAAATGCACATCCCTCCTGATTAATTGGTAAAATCCGCTTTTCATGATAAAACCCTTCTACGGTTTGAGTTATCCCGTCATGCCCATATCTAAACAAAAAATCTATACACCCATCAGGAATAACACAAATTTCATTTGCTATTGAATGAATCACCTCGAATTGATAGAAATCTGAGACCATCCCCCACAAGGGCTGTCCCTTTTGAACGATAAAATGACGATAATTTATCTTTTGTTCGAAGCCGGGCTGATAGGGAACATAATAGGTTGATTTAAAGCGGTTGTCCTTCATCATATATCACCTGCTCATAGTGGAATCTGTGCTTTTAGAACATCTTATTTAATCAAAAAGAGGCAATGAAAATAACTCATTGCCACATTACAATTTCTGAAAGTATTCTGATTATCAACATTATATAACTTTATTTCGAACATTGTCAATTGATTTAAGTATTCCCATTTTTACTATATCTCATCGGTCATCTATGTTATCATAGAAGTATAAATTCTACTACACACTTATATATTTTGAAACAATGAGGTTTCTTATGGCTATTGCCGTAGAAACCTTTTTTTGTTATCTAAGAGCCATCATTTCTCTATTTTATGATGACCTAGACACGATATTCATTAAAGGAGGCGTATATCTTGTTAACACAAACCGACAGTAAAACCTTAGCTTATGTCAATCTATTTGCTGTACTTGGCACTTTGGAAAACCTATGCGAGCTGGTGCCGGAAGCGAAAGATTTATTAAAAGACAAACCACCTATATCCATTGGATTTACAGTAAAACATGGTCCAAAGGCTACATTATTCTTTGTTGATAGCTGCTGCCATATAGAAGAAGGCTGCAGTCCCTGTACAATTAAACTCCCCTTTTCATCCTGTGAAAAATTCAATGGTCTTATGACGGGCACAGTTACGCCTATTCCGTCAAAAGGATTCACTAAAATTTCTTTTCTTCTCAAAACTTTTGTTCCACTCACAGATATGCTTGCCAAATATCTTAAACCGTCTCAAGAAGATTTGGCAAATGTGGCATTCCGTGAAACCAGTACAAAGCTCACCCTCTATACGGCTGCTTCTGCCATTGCACAGGTGGGGAATCAAGATCAAAGCGGCAAATTTAGTAGCGGTTTAATGCCTGATGGGGATATTGCTATTGATGTAACAGATGTTATGGGGATTACCCTTAAAATCAAAGACCATCACCTCACTGCCTTAAGAAAACCCTGTGACAAGCCAAGGGCCGCTATGACCTTTTCAAATCTGGAGATCGCCAGACAATTATTAAATGGTGAAGCCAGTGCTATGGCCTGCATCTGCAATGGCAGCATCGCTATGCGTGGCATGATTAATATGATTGACAATATGAATCGCATATTAGACCGTGTCGGTCAATATTTGAGTGTATAAGGAGGTATTTCCCATGACTTTTCCTATTTATAACTATCCCAAAAGCCAAGAAGTCTTTAAGCGGGCATTCAAAGTTATCCCTTCTGGTATCTATGGACATCAAGGTCCCTCTGAAGGCTGCTATATCCCCCATGATGCCTTTCCGCTCTTTTCTTCTAGAGCTATGGGTTCACACTTCTGGGACTTAGATGGCAATGATTATATTGATTATATGTGTGGATACGGCCCTAATGTTCTTGGATATCGTGACCCTGATGTAGATGACGCCGCTTTGGAGCAATCAAAAAAAGAAGACTGTGTGACTATTCCCTCTTCCATTATGGTTGATTTTGCAGAACTTTTAGTAGATACCGTCGCCTGCGCCGACTGGGCATTTTTTGCAAAAAACGGAAACGATGTTACCTCTTTGGCGGTTATAACTGCTAGGGCAGCTACCCACCGCAAAAAAATAGTCTTTTTCAATAGTTATTATCACGGTGTTTCGCCTTGGACTCAAAAGCTTGATTATCCGGGTATTTTGGAGGAAGAAGTCTGCAACAATCTCTATGTGAATTTTAACGACTATCCTGCTCTTCAAAAACTCTTTGCTGAGCACAAAGGTGAAATTGCTGGCCTCATCGCTCAGCCCTATATGCACGGTAATTTTGCTGACAATTTCTTTCCTGACGAAGGTTACTGGCAAAAAGTGCGTAAGCTTTGCGATGACCATCATGTGGTACTTATCATTGATGATGTCCGTGCTGGTTTTAGGCTGGACCTCGCTGGTTCTGACCATTATTTTGGTTTTAAAGCTGATCTAATCTGTTTTTGTAAGGCCCTTGCTAATGGGTATAATGTTTCCGCTCTCTGTGGAAATGATTCTTTAAAGGATGTTGTCAGCAGTCTCACCTATACAGGCAGCTATTGGATGAGTGCAGTGCCATTCGCTGCAGGTATCGCCTGTATCAATAAGATGAAAGTCTTAAATACGCCCAAACTTTTTGAAAAGCTTGGCAAGGACTTGACGGATGGTTTTGTGGCGGCAGCCAAAAACAATGACTTTCAATTGGTCGTTTCTGGAGCCCCTTCCCTGTTCTATCTGAGACTTGCAGATGATGACTCCTTAATGCTTCATCAACAGTGGATTGCAGCATGCGTCAAACGAGGTATTTTCTTAACCTCTCATCATAACCATTTTATCAATGCCGCCCTCACCCATGAAGATATCAAAAAGTCTATTGAGATAGCCGAAGATGCTTTTAATGCTTTACGTCATCACTCGACTTCGTTGTCTTTTAACTATCATTTATAGAATGCTGCCGATTTTAGGTGCCACAAAAGGTTTTATAGACGCCATTTGATTGTTTCGGCAATAGGGCATATTCCACTTGTTTAGAAGTGTGCGCATAAGGATCTGCAAGAACATTAAGGAGTTTTTCCATCACACTGTAATCTCCTTGTTTCACAGCAGCCTGCAGTGCCTCTTCTACCCTATGATTACGAGGAATCAGCGCAGGATTGCTGCTTCGCATAAGCTGCTGAGATTCAGCTTTTGATGCCTGCTGCCTACCGAGCCTTGCCTGCCATCTTTTATACCACTGAGTAAATTCTATAGCAGCATACAAGGAAATATCTTCTGTCTTGTCGAAAGTTAATACCAAAAAAGTATTGATATAATCCGCTCTATACTTTTTCATTAATGCAAGGAGGTCTTCAATAAGCGATTCGTCCTCCATCTCTTTATTAAATAGACCTAGTTTTTTTCTCATTCCTGCAAGCCAGTTATTGCGGTATAACATCGTAAAATCAGAAACGGCGTCCTCTGCCAGCAAAGCAGCCTGACTTTGGTTGACATGAAGGAGAGGCAATAGGCTTTCAGCAAACCTAGCAAGATTCCATGCAGCGATATCTGGCTGATTACCATAGGCATAACGGCCGTGGGTATCAATCGAACTAAATACCGTTGCCGGATCATAATTATCCATGAAAGCACAAGGCCCATAATCAATCGTTTCTCCACTAAGGGCCATATTGTCAGTATTCATCACCCCATGAATAAAGCCAACCAATTGCCATTTAGCAATCAGTGCAGCCTGACCCTTGATGACTTCCTGGAGCAGGAAGAGATAAGGATTCTCATGACCGTCAAGATCTGGAAAATGTCTTTGCAATGTATAGTCAGCCAGAGCTCTAAGTTCGTCAAAACTACCCCATTTTGAAATATATTGAAAGGTACCAACCCTCAGATGACTGGCCGCTACCCTTGTAAGAATTGCACCTGACTCATGGGTTTCACGGATCACCGCTTCACCAGTTGTCACCACGGCTAAACTCCGAGTCGTAGCAACCCCTAGTCCATACATCGCTTCACTGATAATGTATTCGCGGAGCATCGGCCCCAGCGCCGCCCTGCCATCTCCTCCGCGGGAATAAGGTGTTCTCCCCGAACCCTTGAGTTGAATGTCAAACCGCTCTCCGGTTGGAGTGATTTGCTCCCCTAGCAGCAGTGCCCTGCCATCTCCTAACAACGTAAAATGTCCAAATTGATGCCCTGCATAAGCTTGTGCAAGAGGTAAAGAACCTTCTGGTATTTGGTTACCCGCCAATACTTCTGTCCCTTCGGTGCTCTGCAGTTCTTTGAGGTCTAATCCTAAAGATTTTGCTAAGGGCTGATTGATAATAACCACCTTGGGTGAACGTACAGGGTTGAGTTTAAGACGGGTAAATAAAGATTTTGGCAGACGTGCATAACTGTTGTCTAGATGCCATCCTGCATTTATTGTTGCTGTTCTCGTTGTCATTGTGTCTCCTTCTCTTTTATGTTTTTGTAATCTAGCCTTCCTTAGTGTCTGCCTTTCCCCATTTATTATACCCAGTTTATCTCACCTTGCTGATGGGGAATAAAATCAGCGATTTTGCCATAACAACTTATTGCCCTCAAAAGCAATATCTAAGTTTCCTTTGTCATGTAAATAAGACAAATAGGAGCGGACGGTACTTCCAACAAGTACATATTGGTTAAAGTCCATCGTTAATGCATAAGTATCAAATAGCTCTTTTAAGATATCTTCGAATGCAATAGATTCCTTACAAATTTCTAATAGCTTATCTGCAATTTCGTTTACCTTGTCTCTATTCTTCCTCACAAGCGGCTTTATATCTGCCATGGCTTCCGCGTGTGCAGGTATAAATAATTTCCCCACCAACTGTTCAACCTTATCTAAAGTCTGTAAAAACTCCGCCACGTCATAAATAAAAGATAGATGATATTTGTTGATTATATTTTCTCCAAAAA
>JARBUM010000167.1 GCA_029239675.1 Pelosinus sp.
TATTGTCGTCCCTCACTAGTAAGAATATTTATATTTGGGTCGTTGTTTTTCTTAGCAGCTATTATTTTTTCAGCTAGCTCGCAATAGTCGTTTAACAGTTTATCTAGCTTAGTCCCTTCTTCCTTTGTATCTTGCATGGTAGATGTAGTATTAAACTGTTTTACTAATTCTTTGGCCTTTTTAATATCGTCTCTGTAACTTTGCTCAAATGAAGCATCACTATTATAAAGTAAAAAACCACGCAAATTGAGAAGAGCTCTAACATAATCGGTATGGGCATCTTTAATAGACATAGTTCTAGCAGCTGTATGAGTAACTACATTATTTGATTCATTACTCAATGAAAGATAATTGTATATTGAATACCCTAAAACTGACAGCATTAATATTACTGCAATAGCAAACATACTCGTTAGTTGGAGCATAATAGGTAAACGTTTCTGATTATTCATTCGAACACACTCCAATTTAATATATTAGTGTAAAACAATCTCGTTAATTACATCATCGTTTTTATTAGCTATAAACTCTTAGTATCGAGCAAATCTATCAATTGTGCAATCTCTGGCTTGGAGATTTGACCATTAGCACCAATGGCTTCGCCCTTACGGCGCATCTCTTCATTAATCAAGGATGAGAATATAACTACTGGCAGCTTATGTAATGCATTATCCTCTCTAACTCGCTTCAATAAATGATGTCCATCCATTTGCGGCATCTCAATGTCAGTAATTAACATATGTAAATTTTCCTCAATTGCTGCCCCAGATTTTGCTAATAGGGTTAATGCATCCCAAGCATCTTTACCATTATTATAGGCAATTACATTGACGTATCCAGCCCCATGAAGTGTTTCGATCAAAAGGTCTCTCAACATTTTAGAATCTTCAGCTACCATGATCTTCTTAGTTTTCCTAATTTCTTGCAAAGCAGCACTACTTTTAGGAACAGTCGTCAACTTAACATTAATCTGAGGATTAACTTCAGCAACAATCTTTTCAAAATCTAACAGAATTACTATTTTTTCCCCCATCTTAATAATACCAACAATCCCATCAGAGTTAGCAATATCAGGAGGCGGCTCCATAACCGACCATGACACTCTGTGTATACGCGAAACTCCATTTACTAAAAAACCTACAAAGTAATTATTTAACTCACTTACAATAATGTTTTTAGTAGTTGATTCCTGATCTTCGCTCTTTAAGCAGCGAGGTAAATTAACCAATGGCATCACACGTCCGCGCAATGTGAATATACCATCAACATAAGGATGCGAATTAGGCATTGGAGTAATGGGCACCAGATTAATAACTTCTCTTACCTTAGCAACGTTAATTCCATAATTAACTTTTCCAACTGTAAACTCAACAATTTCAAACTCATTTGTACCTGTTTCTAATAAAATCCCTTTATTAGCGTTAGAAGCCTCACTCATAAAGCACCTCTTTTTCTTTGAATTTTCTATTAATTAAAATTAACCTTCAAAATTAATCATATCCTAAAATCTATAATCCGTTTTTGCTTGGGAATAAACGATTACCTCCTTTTAATATCAAAAAACTGCCAGGTATCATAATGTAAATTTACAAAATGCAACCTGGCAGTCATGAATTAATAAATCGTTAGACCCATGGTTTTGCGTCCCAACCTTTCGGAAGGTTTGCCTATATTTATTAGATTGTAAATTTCGACATAATAATACAAATTCCTCTAAAAAATATTTTTTTCAAAACTAACGCCTTTAGCTCATTATCCCAAATAACGTAGTCAGATTCCCGTGGACATCCCTATTACAGAAGGTAAATTGTAAGTTTATGTCGAATATCCTTAAAAAATACAGTAGATAAAATAGCTGAAAATATGTGGGGTACTTAGGTATATTAGAATTATGAATATAAAATTTAACTTAAATATGATAATACGTTCAAAAATCGCTCAATTTATGGTGCTGTTTTCTATTGTGCTATTTGTTCTTATTTGGATGGATACTCTATCAAAGATCACTCTGGAAAAACAAACGGAAATTCAATCAACTATGCGAATTAATGCCAATTTGGCAAAAGCCTTCGAGGAACATGTCCGTAGCATCTTACAAGAAATGGATCAAGTATTGATTTTTATAAAAGATGACTATGAAAAATATGGATCTGTCACCCCTGATATGGTACACCGAATAGAAAATATAAAAACACTCCCAACTTTACATATTTCAGTAATCGATGAAAAGGGAAACTTTATCGCCAGTTCACGATCAAAATACTTAGGAATTAACATCGCCGACAGGGAGTATTTTAACATTCACCGGATGAGTGATAGCAAAGAATTGTACTTTTCCAAGCCTTTTATAGGGCGCGTAGAAGGTAAGTGGATGTTTCATGTCAGCCGGCGGATAAACAAACCTGATGGAAGCTTTGGCGGTATTGCTGTAATCGGTGTGGAACCTTTATATTTCTCAAACTTTTATAGTAAGATGAGCTTAGGCAAAAATGATGCAATTTCCATAGTCGGTCGCGACGGAATCATTCGCGTGAGGCAGACGGGCGAGAAGATGGATGTTGGTACAGATGTTAGCAACTCTCCTTTACACCAACATGTCCAGAAAGCCACTATTGGCTCGTATGTGAATGTTTCAGTTATAGATAACAGTCGTCGTATAAATAGTTATATTGCCATGCCAGACTATCCTCTAATTTTGACTATTTCAGCTTTGGAAGCCGATGCCTTGTCAGATTATTACCATAGGCAACAAAGGTATTACTTTACTGCTTCTATAGTCAGCCTATTCATCACTTTGACTTTTAGTTTACTTATCTGGATGGTACTACAAAAAGAGAATATGGCAGATGAATTACGTAGGAAAAAAGAGAGCTTAGAAATTACGGTTGAAGAAAGAACTCGACAAATACAAGATGCTTATGATGAACAGCAGGCTATGAATGATGAGTTACAAGCTATGAACGATGAACTACAACGACTTTCTAATGTGGACGGACTAACGGGTATAGCCAATCGACGCTACTTAAATGATTATTTGGAACGCGAGTGTCATGCGGCGCTGCGTCTAAACAAGCCTTTAGCGTTGATAATGGTAGATATTGATTTTTTCAAGGCTTACAATGATACCTATGGGCACCAACATGGGGACGAATGTTTAAAAATCGTCGCTACTACTTTAGCGGCAGGAGTCAATCGTTCTACTGATTTAGTAGCTCGCTATGGTGGCGAAGAGTTTGTTGTTATCTTACCTAATACGGATGCCGATGGAGCCATGCTGGTGGCTGAAAAACTCAGATTACGAGTTGAGGAGCAATATCTTTTACACAAAAAATCTCCAACTAATTGTGTTACCATCAGCCTAGGTGCGGCAATTACAATACACCCGCAAGAATTCACCCCGCTACATTTAATTAATGCCGCCGATCAGGCCCTCTACCAAGCCAAGAGAGAAGGTCGTAATTGTGTAAGACTGTACACTCAGTTGAACCTATAATTAACTTCTCCTTACTATCTGAGTCGTCGCTAAGGATCAGTATACAAAAGCAAAACCCAAGACCTAAAAAAGGTTCTGGGTTTTGCTTTTGTCATTGTGATCATTATTGAGATAATACTGTAAAACTAACTAATTCACATCTTTTTTATCTCTTTGCTAGAACACTTCACTGTGTAGTTAAAATTAACTTTTGAATTATAGCCATAAACCTATCCCTAGCAAATGGCTTGACTATATAGCCGTTTACGCCAAAATCCTTTGCAGTCTTCACCGTCCGTGTATCATTTATAGCCGTACATACAACAATTTTAGAATCTGGAGATAACATAGTTATATCTTTAAGAATATGAAGACCTGATTTCTTGGGAAAATCTACATCTACGATTATAATGTCATAACTGCATCCTTTAGACAGATTTTTTATTTTAGTAATCGCCTCAATCCCAGTTTCGGCCTCATCTAACGCTTCTAATGCAAATTCCTCAAGATAGTACTTTATTGCCTCGCGATAAATCTTTACCTGATCTATTATTAGCACCCTCATTTTAAGCCACCTTACCAATGCACTATTAAACGCCCATCAAGTCCGCTCGATATAGACCTACCAACTTTCCATTCTAGCCTGGACGCTTACCATTCAACCTCCACACGTTACGCTATCTACCACCATTCACTTTCAATCCTACACCACAGATAAATATAGAGGTATTCTAGAATGTTGCAGTCTTATATTGTCTGCCGCTAGCTAGTTGTATCCTGTCCCAAATGTTTGCAAGTTGCGATAAATCGGCTTTGAGATATATTATTACAAATTCATCTCCACCTATTCTCGCAATGAGATTTGCTTTATAGCAAGCTGTAGTGATAATCTGCGAGGTAAGCTTCCAAAGACCCATCACCAATATCGTGCCCTAGTAGATCATTAAGTATCTTGAAAATCGTAGACAATAAAACCTACTTGACCTTTAAAGCTTCGGTCATCCGCATTTCCCTATTCAAAAGCCGTACGATTATAAAGCCCAGTGAGTGCATCGTGATGGCTTATATACTTAAGCTTCTCATTTGCTTCCAATAGTTCGTGGTTACTTCGTTAACGAGATGAGTTAGAGCTCTTTCAATACTTCAGTGCGCCTTGCTACTACCTTATCCTAATAACACTCCAGGTGTGTTCTAATGACAGTGGTTACTTTTTACAATATTCGCGCATGCAAC
>JARBUM010000168.1 GCA_029239675.1 Pelosinus sp.
TAATCGCAACGAAAGGGAAATATTCACAGAAATATTTGAGCTGTGGTCTGTATAAGTGATTGTTATAAATATAATACTAAATTTACAATATACAGGGTTTGCATGAAAATAGACAGAAAGGTGGTCTTATATGTTAAAATCTTCCTATAAATCCAGCTCGACAAATAGCTTGTATGAATTCGCTGAGGAACTATCTAGTTTTAATAAAGACAATAACAGTAAGCAAAGCAGTAAAAACAAAGATAAACCATATATTCATAAAGAAACCAGTGGTACTGATTTTACAGAGAAATAATTCTTGGTGGTGTTTTATATGAATTTATTTGGAATGTTTTCCAATGAAAAAAGTAGAAAGCTAAGTTTGATACAAACCAACGAGAAGCCGGAAAGTTATAATTATGAGATTTCATCAGATATTTCATCCCCTACTGAGCCGGAAAAGAACAAACAAAATACTTTGAAGACCGAGTATGATTTAAATGAGGATATGATCTTTCCAAGTTAAATATTTATACCTATGGAGGTGAAGCAAATGGCTTACTATGGAAAAAATTACTCCCAGAAACTTACCCAAAAGGAAAAAAGTTATTTAGAAGATGCCTTACAAATGGAGAACTTAGCATTGACCAAATATAATGTGTATGCAGATCAGTGTCAGGATCACGATATTAAGGGGTTGCTTTTTAATATCTCCCAGAGTAAACGACAGCATGCTGAGCGATTGAAGCAATTAATTGGCCAATCGGGAACTGTTATCCAGCAATATCAATAATTACTTGTAATGAGGTGATCCTATGAGTCATAGCAGACGTTATAACAATAACTCAAATCCTAACCACAACCGACTTTCAGATCGGGATATGATAGCTGACTTAATTAACACGGAAAAACACCTCTCCCATTTGTATGAACACGCAATAATGGAATCGACAAATATTACTGTTCACAATACTGTGGAAGAGTTCCAGCATGATGAGCATGAAAATGCCTATACTTTATTTCAGGTAATGCAAGAACGTGGCTGGTATAATCCAGTAGGGCAGGAACAAAGCTTTGGCAATAAGAAAACCTTTAATGTAAAGAACAGCAGAAGAAGTCAGCCAAATTTTAACAATGGCAGATTATATAATAGCCAGTATTCAAACAACTAATTTCTATAGCTTAAAAGCTTAATAAACCCAGGATACCTGGGTTTTTTAAGCTTTTATTAAATTTTATAAAGTGACATTGAGCTTATCCAGTACATGGGTGATCTTATTAAACATTGTTGCTTGTTCTGAGCCGGCAAATAATAGGCCTATAGCGTAATTGTCATTGGTCAGGATCAAAGAACCGCTATCTCCAGGCATACTCATCGGACCTGCTAGAATCTGATCGCTAAATATCCCATACTCTTGGTTACTCATCGCGATTTTGAATGTTACATTGTTTGCTAATACCTGACTATAAGTTACGCCGGTAGTCCTCCCACTCTTTTTTATGGGTAAACCGGGGGTTGCTTCTTTTATGCCGGCGACTGAGCCAAATTCTAAAATCTCGGCACTTATTGCCGCAGTATCTAGCGGGGCTGCCACGGCACAATCTACAAGATTAAGTTTTTCGCTTTCCCGCACTACCTGGACTTGATATTGCGGCCGGAGGAGGTGAATACATGTATTAAGTATCATCTCAAAGGTTTTGGCAATTTTACAGTGTGGTGATATTGTTGCTCGATATAGCGGCACGAATCTGTGCAGCTGGGCAATGGTACATTCTTCTGGTTTTCCACCATCATATATACCTGGTTGGATGATAGCGTCACCGATTGAAGAACGTCCGTCAGTACCATCAGTAATATTTGCCAAGACATGATTGTTAGATAATATGAGTAACTCACCGGTATCTTTGTCTTTAACGACTGCACCAAATGTCCCTGCCGAAATCTTATAATGCCCAAGGCTCATTCCTGGTTGGGCCGGACGATTATACCCCATTCGTTCACCTAGTAGTCGAATATCGCCAACCTCTATTATATCAGTTAGTGTATTGTCCATTATTCTTGGTAAAGCTGCACCATTTCGCAAATCAGAGTTTTGATACTTCTTTTTTACTAATATAGTAAGGGCTTCCTGTCCTGTATTTTTACCACGAATATATTTTTGTCCTTGCCCAACCCCGACAATATTATTTGCGTGAGTGTCTAATTTTAAAAGTTGACGAAATATTGCCGGTATGTCTTTTTTATTCATCTTCGTGCCCCCCTCGCCCCTGCATATCATATGTCAGATAATGTATGATATGCAGGGTAAAATGAGCAGGCAACTAAACCTTATTATAGTAAATCTCTAATTTCACTAATTTTATTAATTGTGGCATGATAACCACGTTTAATAAATTCATTGGTTTGACTCAGATTTTTTTGATTTAAATCATAAGCCTGAGGCCTGATGATTACATTTGCATACTGCTCTGATTTAATCAGGGTAACTTCCCTGCCCATAATTTCAATGCATTGCATCAGTATTTCGCCCACAGAGTTAGTTTCATAATTTGGTTGGCCTGAGTAGCCTAAATCGACTGCAATAATCTTATCAGCACCCATATGATTTAAAATATCTGTAGGTAGATTATTTTTTACGGCCCCATCTACTAATGTCATTCCGCGATATTTCTTTGGGAAAAAAACTCCGGGTATAGAGATACTGGCCCGTACGGCTTCATACAACAAAGCATTATGATAATACCGGGCATTTGGAATAGCTCGATTAGGTGGTAACGGGGATGTAAAGAAAACGGTATCTGATGAAGTTATATCGACTGCAGTGATTGCTAAAGGTATTTTTGTATCACGAACTGTCCGCTGACTCCATAATTTTTTTAATAAGTCTTCAATCTTCTCCCCTTTTATCAAGCCGGTAGGCAAAACTGACCAAAATCGGAATTTTCCGCTCATCAGCCATTTAAAACCATGTTTAAATAAATCAGCAGATGTTACTTTTAGATCAATTAAATCATGAATATCAACATCATGGATAATTGACTGCATTTGTTGTGGCGAATAACCGCACGCATACATTGTAGCTACTATTGCACCAGCACTGGTACCGGCAATATAATCAACAGGTATGTTATGGTCAGTCAGTGCTTTAAGTACTCCGATATGAGAGATGCCTCTTAACCCGCCGCCGCTTAAGGCCAAACCTATTTTTGGCCGAAGGCCGCGCTGTAGATTATTGATGGTGACAATCATTGCTATTTCACCTCGCACATTCCATCCTCTATTATGTTATGAATGAGCAGTGGTAGGTGATAATTAAAGTAAAAAAAAAGAGACTATCGTCTCTTTTCTCCGTTTAGTTATCTTATCGTTTAATCTTTTTTTGCAAGAATTATCATACGCGGAGTCTCTGAGCTATAGGAGCGCCCATCAAATCCGCCATAAGTTTCGATGATTGATAGCCCGCTATTGCTAAATATATTGGCCATCTCAGGCAGAGAATAAGCCCTTAAGATGAAATCGTATTGAATCTTTGTGCCAGTAATCTGGTTAATAAGTTGCCGTTTCATAGTCGCAATTCCATTTTCTAACTGTACTTTATAAGAAAGAACATACTCACCATTAGGATGTCGCCAGTAGCGGTTTAAATTATTACGCACCATCCAATCCCTGTTTAACAAGTCTATCAGGAATAAACCGCGGGGTTTTAAAGCGTTAGCAATAAGTTTTATGATATTTGCGTTTTCATCATCTGTGAAGTAACCGAAAGCAGCAAACATATTAATAATAGCCGCAAACTGTTGGTCGTAATCAAGCTCGCGCATGTCTTGCTGCTTGAAAGTAACGTTGACTAGGGCCTCTTGCGCTTTCTGGACTGCAATATCCAGAAAATCCTGAGTAGCATCGACACCGGTAACATTAAATCCTTGTTTGGCCAGTTCTATTGCGTGGCGTCCGTAACCACAATATAAATCTAAAATAGACTCACCACTTTTTAAATTAAGAACACTGGAAATAAATCGTACTTCTTGGTCTGTACCAGCTAAGGAATACGATTTAAAATCACCTAAGGTTTCATGAGTCACTTTTGACACCACCGTAACATTCTTTTCATAGGAAATTCTCTTGTGTTTTGTGATTTAATGACTGTTATTGCTGTTCTGGAATAGATACACAGCAATAGCCTTCCTTATTCATTCGGCAATTATGTGGCAAGAGTAACAATGATCTTTGGTACTAACATAACTCTATCACTGACGTAACGAATGATTCTTGTTTAACTTTGCTGTATAGCGAAGTGGCGCTAATGATAATTTGAATATTTAATAAAAGTTCGCTACTTTCATCTAAAAATCCTTCCCCATAATTTTGTAAATTAATTCTCAAATAAAGAACTGCCTAGTTATCTCCAGGCAGTTCCTATAGTCTAGTAGTCTAGTTGCCGTCTTTTATATATTTTATACCACGACGGATAGCGATTTCGTTAATTGCCACTAGTTCCGGCTTTTTAGCAAACATTTTGGCAAAGGCCTTCAACACAGCATCAGTTGATACTACTTCAGCTGCACCAATGATCGCACCGAGCATAACCATATTGGCTGTTTTAGTGTTGCCAATTTCAGCGGCGATCTCATTGGCTGGGACCTGGTAAGCTGTAACGTCG
>JARBUM010000169.1 GCA_029239675.1 Pelosinus sp.
AATCAAAAGACATAACCTGCCCATCGATTTTCCTGCTGAAGTCCAACAGGCTGCCGAGAAAGCTCCTGACACCATTAGTGAGGATGAAATTGCCGGACGTCGAGATTTGCGCCATTTGCCCATTGTAACCATTGATGGGGAAGATGCTAAAGATTTGGATGATGGGGTATATGTAGAGCGTTTGAAAAATGGCAACTATCTTCTTGGGGTGTATATTGCCGATGTGAGTTACTATGTTCAAGAAAATACGGTGCTGGATAAAGAGGCTAGTGAGCGGGGGACGAGTGTATACTTAGTGGATCGGGTATTGCCTATGTTGCCTCGTCGCCTGTCAAATGGTATTTGCAGTCTTAATGCGGGAGAAGATCGTTTGGCTATGTCGGCCCACATGGAAATTGATCATAAAGGGCAAGTTGTTAAACATGAATTATTTCCTAGTGTTATTAGAGTGCAGAAAAGATTCTCGTATACGGTAGTACGTAAAATACTAGTAGAACATGATGAAGTATTAATTAGTGAACACCAAGAATTGCTTGGTCAATTAGAAAATATGGAACGATTGTGCCGAATCCTAAGAGAGCGTCGGATGCGTCGGGGCGCCATTGATTTTGATTTCCCTGAACTGAAAGTAAAGTTAGATGAAACAGGCAAACCCATTGAAATTGTAAAAAGAGTACGTAGTTTAGCAGAATCCATTATTGAGGAATTCATGTTAGTAGCAAATGAAACAGTGGCTGAGCATATGCATAAGCTAAAGGTTCCTTTTGTTTTCCGTGTGCATGAAGAGCCAGATTCAGAAAAAATGGTTAAATTAAATAACTTATTACATAATTTTGGACAAGGTCTATCAAAGGTGGATGAAGTACAGCCTGGAGCCTTGCAGAAAGTTCTAAATCATATTTCAGGACGTCCCGAAGAACGTATTATTAGCACCGTTATGTTGCGCTCCTTGAAACAGGCTAGATATGAAGCACAGAATCTAGGACATTTTGGTTTAGCAGCGACGTACTATACTCATTTTACATCCCCCATACGCCGCTATCCGGATTTAATTGTACATCGCATCCTGCGAGAAACTTTTAGTTCGGGAGATATATCAACGAAACGGAAAGCCAAACTAGCGGCTATGCTACCAGCGATCGCCCTGCATTCCTCCGAAAGAGAAAGGGCTGCTGCCGAAGCAGAACGTGAAACTGTTTCTCTCAAGACAGTAGAATATATGGCCCAGTTTGTGGGAGAACATTTTGATGGTATCATTAATGGTGTTACGGCCTTTGGTATTTTTGTGGAACTCGATAATGGCGTAGAAGGCCTAGTTCGTGTTTCCAGTATGGAAGATGATTATTATCAATATGTAGAAGAACAATATTCATTGATTGGTGAGCGTAGTCATAAGATATATCGTCTAGGAGATGCTGTAAAAGTCATACTCGTTAGAGTTAGCCCAGAAGAACGTAATATTGACTTTGTTCTAGAATCCAATAGTGCTTGGATTGAGAGGGCAGCGAATAGACGGCCTAGCGGAGGAAGACCTCAAAGCTATGGTGCAAAAAGTCAGGCCTCGGATACTTCTGGAAACAGTAAAAAAGTAGCTTCTGCTGGGAAGAATAGAGGAAGTAAAGCTAAGAAGGCTGTAGTGACTCGAGTTAAGCCTAAACCGAAAAGGAATAAACCAAAAAAGAAATAAAGAGATAACGTGGTATCGAGGTGATTTTTTTGAAAGATGCAACCAGTATTAAAATGATAACCGAAAATAGAAAAGCCAGACATGATTATCATGTACATGAAAGCTATGAGACAGGCATTGTATTGACAGGAACAGAAGTAAAATCCTTGCGGGCGGGAAAAGCGAATTTAAAGGATGCCTATGCTAGGATTGAGAAATCAGAACTTATGTTGCACAATGCACATATAAGCCCTTATGATGCAGGAAATCGCTTTAATCATGAGCCTCTTCGGACGCGAAAGCTTTTGATGCACCGTAGCGAAATTGATAAACTAATTGGAAAAACGAAAGAAAAGGGTTATACCTTGGTGCCTTTAAAAATGTATTTTGCTCATGGCTTAGCAAAATTACAACTAGGATTGGTCACTGGTAAGAAAAACTATGATAAACGCCAAGACATGGCTGAACGAGATGCGAAAAGGGAAATGGACCGTGCTTTTCGTGACAGGCAAAAAGAATAAAGAAAAAAGTAGGCATCCCTTGAGGAGCCTACTTTTTTGTAATAGTGGCGAGGTGTGTTTTTACGTTTATTAATCACAGAAAACACAGAGAAAATGGGATAAAAACTTTTTGAAACGCGAAGATGCGAAGGGGATGAAGGAGATATAGTCCAAATCGATAGGATTATTTATCGGGTGACTGACAGGAAGCTACTTCTAGGTTTTCAGTCTTGCTTTCAGGAGTAGTTGTGCACAATTGTAAAAGCAGTATGCTCGTGACTACCATGAATCCGCCTATACCTTGGAGGATGGTAAGCTTTTCACCTAATATTAAGACGGATAATAAAACAGTCAGAACAGGTTCTGCGGTGCTAATAATAGAAGCATTTGCTGCTCCGATTCTCGTAATGCCAGCAAAAAATCCTAAGATGCCTAAAATCGTTCCAAAAGTTGCTGTGCCGACTAAGGCCAGCCAACCTTGCATGGGAAGAGTTAGAACAAGCTGATTAGTAGTTATACTGTAGGCGGCAAAGGCTAAAGCTGCAGCAGAAGAAACATAGGTGGTGGCTACCAGTGAATGAACATCTTTTAATACACGGTTGCCAATGAGAATATAACAAGAGTAGATGATTGCACTGCTTAAGCCGAGTAGAATGCCTATCTGACTAAGGCCAGTAAATGAGACGCCTAAGATGAAAAAAAGACCAAGCAAGCAAATGACAAGTGAAGTTCCTTTTTGCCAGCTAAATTGTTCCTCTCCTATAAGAAAGGATAAAATACTGACTAGAATTGGATATGTAAATAACAACATTTCTGATAAGGAAGCAGGTAGATATTGTAGAGAAGCAGCAAAGGCTAAGGACATGGAACCATAGCCCAATGCTCCCATGAGACAAAGCTTTATTGCTGTTTTCATTTGTATACGGGGCGAAATTCTTAAAAATTGTAATAACAGCCACAAGCATACCGAAGCCAAGGCAAAACGCATGGTGAGTATGGTCAGGGTATTGGCTCCTGCAGCATATGCAAGTTTAATGAAAATTGCCAAGGTGCTAAATCCAGCGGCTGATAATAAAACTAATAAAGCACCTATATTTTGTTGACTCAGTAAAACCATCTCCTTTGCTCTATAATATATTCCGTTTATCAAAGTAATTTCCTGCGAATTTTCTAAAAAGAGATTTGAAAATGGTAATACTTATAGTTGGTAGATTGATTGATTCTGTGATATAATAAGAAACAATGATAAATAGGGAAGCTATACGTGTTGAAGCGTACACGGATAATTTTCTGGGTCTATCATGTATTGTTGAAATCGGGGGCGTAATGGTTTCGACAGGGGTGGTTGTGGCATAGGTAGCGAGCCGGGATTCCATCAGCCCGTCAACACGGTGGGACAAGATAAATGCAAACAACGAATACGCTTTAGCAGCTTAATGCTAACGTTCTACCGTCCCTCTTCCTGTGGGGAAGGCTAGAACGTCACAATGCAGGATACCTGAGGTCTAATTCTCCGCGGACCGACTGGGAAATTTTAAAGAGATAGCGCCAGCGAAGCTCGTCTGTAAGCGTCAATGGGGCGAATTTTAAAATACAGAATGCGCTCGGAGAAGCCTATGTAGTGATGCCTTTGGACAGGAGTTCGATTCTCCTCGCCTCCACCAATCAAATCCGGAATACTTATGAAGTCACGAATTTCGTGGCTTTTCTGCTTTGTCTAGTCTCTACTAAAAGTACAGTTCATCCCAACCTTATATAATAGGCTTTTAAGCTATTATATAAGGTTGGGGTGTTTTTATTTTATGAAACTAATCAGCTCCCACCTAAATAACAAGAACGCTTGAATTTCGCGGGTTTTGTGGGGACAGTGTACAGCATACTTTATCCTATTTGGGTAAGTGTATATTAATAGAAATTCTAGTATTGGTGACAATATTAAAGCGAATATTAAGCGTTTTCGCACATTCTGACGTTACCTATCTGTTCTTATCTGTTCCTATCATAACAGGAAACATGAACTGTGTGGGTACAGTTTATAAATTATAAGATAACTTGCCCCCATGATTTGTGCTATAGAGGATGTCAGTTTATCTATTATAACTCCATGGCATACGGAGCTAATAAATAATAAAATCCAGGCTTGCCGGAATATACCCGTTTCCTGGATTTTATTTCTCTTTTATAATAATATCCTTCTGAGTGCGTTTCAGTTTTTATATATCAAAGCATCTACAAAGGTATTTCATGAATTACCGACGGATGAATAGTTACTAAATTTCAGCAATCACTCTGCAAGGAAGTCCTGAAAATCCACTCATATTTACTGGAAAAGTATATGCTGTAAAGGACTTGTTGGATGTTTTCTCTAACAATAGGTCTAAATTATCCAGATTTTCAATAATAAATACTCCTCTGTCAGCACAGTACTGATCAATATATAGATGAGTAGCTGGTTTTTG
>JARBUM010000170.1 GCA_029239675.1 Pelosinus sp.
TCGCATACCGTTTTTCCTCCAAGAGCTAGTGGATACTTTGGACATTTCTTCTTGGGGCAACCTTTTATATCTTTAGTTTATGATTCATTCCCATCACTCTATGTTATTCCATTATTTATATAAAACTCCTTTTGGCTAACTTGCAGAAATATTCCTCTATTCAACGCCAAGTTCCTTTCACAAAACTAAAAGTGATAACGATCTGAACGCTCATACTTACTGGACTCTTATAAAGGAATTTATTCTCAACTTAAAATAAGTCGCCATTTATGTGATATTGTTTGGTATTATCGGCAAACATATTCTTCAAAGACTACGCAATAACGATAAAGGGGCACTAAAATGATTACCGAAAATGATAAAATTGCAGATGTATTAACGAAGTATCCTCACTTGAAAGAGAGACTGATACAACGCTCATCCAAATTTGCCAATCTAAATAATCCAATTGTATTCAACGTAATAGGTAAATTTGCTCAAATTAAGGATATAGCCAAAAATACGGGCGAGAACTTAGAGGAATTACTATTCTTTCTGAACCAGTATCGAGGTGGATAATATTTACATATAAAAGGCAAAGAGTCCTATTACAGAACTCTTTGTCTTCATTTTTTTCAGTCAACCTTTAATGCCATTTCTATATCTTATAATACAAACCAAATTAGTAATAAGTATATCTCGCGAATAATAAGATAAGTTACATAAATCATTATGATTACTAATATAATTTGGATATACTTTCTTTTTTATATCTTGCTCATTAACTGATTTTTGATGATTATAAGAGCTATCATCTATGATATTTGTTAATGTGAGCTACTATCATACTAGCAATTTAGGAGGGATGACGATTATGAATTTGGGTGTCGGCGTAATTGGGACCGGAGCAATTGGCGAGGATCATATCCGCAGGATCACCGATGTAATCACTGGAGCAGAGGTTGTAGCCTTATCTGACATCAATGCGGAACATGCAAAAAAAGTTGCAGCTACATATGGCGCAAAATTCTATGCAACGAGTGAAGAAGTCATTAAGGCACCCGAGGTAGATGCGATTGTCATTGCGTCTTGGGATCCAACTCATGCACAATATGTCATTGCATCTATCAACGCAGGAAAGTTCGTATTATGCGAAAAGCCGTTGGCTACTTCAGCAGAAGATTGTAAAAAAATTGTAGAAGCTGAAATCGCAGGCAAAAAACAACTGGTACAAGTTGGCTTTATGAGGCGCTTTGATAGAGGTTACAAACAACTTAAATCTGTTATTGATAACGGAAAGATCGGCCAGCCATTAATGCTTCACTGTGTACATCGAAATCGAGTTTCCGGCCCTAAGCATACCACGGAAATGAATATCAATAATTCTGTTATTCATGAAATTGATGTACTTCGTTGGCTATTAGGCGAAGAGTATAAAACCGCCCAAGTATTGGTGCCAAAAAGTTCTCGCCTTGCAAAAAATGGTTTGCGCGACCCACAGATTGTGCTATTGGAAACACAGAGTGGGGTCCGAATTGATGTAGAATCTTTTGTCAACTGTCAGTATGGTTACGATGTCCAGTGTGAAATTGTAGGTGAAACCGGTACGGTTCGCCTCCCTGATCCCGCTAACGTTGTAGTACGCTCTCAAGGTGTACGTTTCTATGAAATCTTCCCAGACTGGTCAGATCGATTTATTGAAGCGTACGACACGGAGTTTCAACATTGGGTAGATGCGGTAAAACAGGGCCTTGTAAAAGGACCAACTGCATGGGATGGATATGTTGCATGCATTACAGCAGATGCTTGTACTGAGGCAAGAGAAAAAGGCACCATTGTTCCAATTACAGTGCCTGAATGTCCCCCATTTTATCAGTAAAGGAGAAGCTAACTATGAAGCTGTCTTATATACCCGACTCACTAGGGTATATGCCTTTTGAGGAAATGTTAGACATGACCCAACGTCTTGGGATTCATGGGTTGGAAATTCCAACAGGCAACTGGTCAAAAGCACCCCATTTAAATCTTGATGAGCTTGTCTCCAGCAAAGCAGCTAGAAGCAACTATATGGATGCATTAAAAAAGCGAGACATTGAACTGATCGCGCTGAACTGCTCAGGTAACCCGCTAGCATACAAGAAGGATATGGATGTTACCCAAAAGACGTTTCAGCTTGCTGAAATGCTCGGGGTTAGAAAAATCATTATGATGAGCGGTCTGCCAATGGGATGTAAGGGCGATAGTACGCCTGTATGGGTGACAACAAGCTGGCCTCCTGAAACACAGGATATACTCAAATACCAGTGGGAGGATGTAGCCATTCCTGCATGGCACAGGCTAGTAAAGGATGCAGCAAGCTGTGGTATCAAATGCATTGCTTTGGAAAACCACGGCTATCAATTGGTATATAATCCCGAAACTCTGCTAAGACTTCGGGGAGAGGTCGGTAGCATGATCGGCATGAATATGGATCCAGGACATATGTTTTGGATGGGTGGAGACCCTATTGAGTCTGTACGCGTGTTAGGTGAAGCTCTTTACCATATTCATGGTAAGGATTCCAGGTTAGAACGCAGAATGGCAGGCCCAAATGGCGTACTGGATACTAAGACGATTGACCGCTTCGCGGAACGCTCATGGAATTATGCAGCAGTAGGATGCGGTCATGATTTGCTATGGTGGAAAGAGTTTTTCTCTGTTTGCCGTATGGTAGGCTACGATGATTATGTGTCCCTTGAAATGGAGGACATGACCATGGCACCACTAGAAGGAGTGAAAACCTCAATTGATGCGCTAAAACTAGCCATTAGTAAATAGAAAAAGCAGTTCCCGCCAGCAAAGAGTTTAGCACGCTACCATAGATTGTTGAGAGGCAGCCACAATTTGTTAGAGATTCCAGGCTTGATATAACAGCCCAATTCCCCGATCAATTTCATTACTACTCATTCTACCAAACCCCAGCATTATCTGAGGATCTCTACCAGTATTATTAAAATACATGCCAGAAATCGGTAGTAATTGGACATCTCTATCCCGAGCACGATTGATAAGTTCCCCTTCAGTAAGAGAATTACCAACTAACTCTAAAACAACATGAAGTCCCGCCCCCTGCCCAATAATATTAGCTTTAGAGCCGAAATGATGGTGAATCGATTGGATGAGTTCGTCATGCTTTCTTTTATAAATGGTTCTCATCTTACGCAAATGCCGTTCCCAGTTCCCCTTTTCCATAAACTTATTGAGTGTTCTCTGGTCTAATAAGGAAACATTTGTAGAATAATCGCTAAATAGCTTACGGTATATAGTGAGTAATCGGTAAGGCAGAACCATATAGCTTACTCGAAGCGCTGGAGATAATACTTTAGAAAAAGTACCTACATATACTATATTTGCTCCTGGATGCAATCCCTGCAACGCAGGAATTGGTCTGCCGTGATACCTTAGTTCACTATCATAGTCGTCTTCAATAATGACTCCTCCAACGGTTTCTGCCCAATCAATTAATTTTAGTCTATTGGCTACGGGCATAACATAGCCTAACGGAAACTGGTGGGAAGGCGTGACGTATACAACGGTGCTATTGGTCTTTTGTAAAGACTCCAAATCGAGACCTTCAGAATTTACTGGTATGGGATTGATCGCGAAGGAATGATTTCGGAAAACGGCTTTAGGCATGAAATGTCCAGGATCTTCCACAGCAAATGTAGAATGATTTTCTTTCAAAATTGGTGCTATGATAGAAAGACTATCTTGAAGTCCAGAGCAAATGACGATTTGTTCTGGGTCACAAGAAACGCCACGAGAGTGTGCTAAATATCTTTGGATCTCAGAGCGTAATGCAAAATCACCTTGCTGATCACTATAAAAAGCGAGTTGTTCCGAATCTTCCTGTAAACTCTCTATATAAAGTTTGCGCCACAGATTAGTAGGAAAGCTTTCTGATGAGAGACAAGCGGGATGAAAATCAAAGGAATATACTATTCTGTCTTCAGAGACTTTTCTCGGGGTCATGCCAATGTGAGAGAAAGACGACGGAAGAAATTCTGGGTCTATTAATGAAACATAATATCCACTTCTTGGTTTGCTGTGTATATACCCTTCAGCATATAACTGCTGATAGGCATACTCTACCGTGTTACGGCTTACAGATAATTCCGCAGATAAATTTTTAATAGATAGAAGCTTCGTAGCTGGTGGCAATTGTCCTGATAATATTTGATTTTTGATCTGGTTATAGATTTTATCGTGCAATGGCTGACGACCCTTATTGTCCAATATAAACATAACTCTCACCTAATCCATTTATTCCAAGGCTCTTAATACCGCCATTATATATATGGTGATACCTAGTGTCAAGGTTCTAAAAACCGGAATTCAGAATGAACTGACCCCATACTTTATTTCGAAATTGCCCCTGTAATTAGGGGTAGTTCTTTTTTATAATATGAATATCTGATATATGGCACATCAATACCTATTGCAGATGTATTCGTAAGTTATTGTATGCATTGCAATACGATCGTACGGGCACAATAATTGTGCCCCGCAAGCGGCTGAGTAAGCCGTTAACTAACTGCTAATTTAAATAGAGAGGATGTATTTTTATGCTTAACGAAAAATTATTGGACATACTTTCCCATCCC
>JARBUM010000171.1 GCA_029239675.1 Pelosinus sp.
TCAACTTAAAAATATTCGAAGCATTATGTTTGAGTTTAAGAAACTAAAATTAGAAGTAGCATATGCCATGGAATGGATATCTTACTATTTAGGCAAGTATTTAGGTGGACCATTGTCGAATATAAAGCAATCATTATCTGACCTAAATGCGAAGATAACACAAACTATGCCTGAATGGACCAAACAAGTTGCAAAAGTATTAGCCATGATTATAAATGTTGGCATTTCAGGAGTAAGATTTGTAAAAGATTTATATCATGGCTTTGAAAGATTTTTTGATATGTTACCTCGTGGTGTGAGCACTGTAGCGAAGACACTATTAGGTTTATGGGCTGTTCTAAGATTTACACCGATAGGCATAATTTCAATGTCAATAGCTGGATTGCTAGTCCTAATAGAAGATTTTTATGGCTATATAGATGGCAGAAAAAGCAGTAAAACTATGGCTCCAATTTGGCAGAGAATGATTGATTGGTTTAAAGAAGCAGATAAATGGATGCAAAAAGCGAAAGTTAATATAAATAATTTTTGGGATGAATTTAAGAATTCAAAATTAGCTTTAACAGTATTAAAAATAATTCGTGACACATTCAAACTCATGTCTGAAACTGTGTCCACTTTAATTGATCTATTAACTGAAGCATTTACGATCATGGCAGAGGCAATAACAGATAATGGAGTAGCACAAGCGTTTGAAGAGACGTTTACCAATATAGCTAAAGCAATTGATAGTGTTATCTTAGGATTAATTAATGTAATGAAACAGCTAGGATTACTATCATCCGATTCAAAATATAAAGGCTTCTGGCGTTGGTTTGGTAATGAATTGGCTGCTGAGTTAAAACGGCTTGCTGCATTCGGCAATGCTCTTGCTAGTATATTTGATATAATTGGTCTTGCTATGCAGGGTAAGTATGAAGAGGCAGCTAAAAGAGGAATGTCTCTCATCCCTAATTTAATTAGGGACATAAAGAAATCATACAGTAGTGGCGGTGGTGCTAGTAGTCAAGAAATGATGGAATTAGCTAAAGGAGTATCCGCAAAAACGGGGATACCTGCTAATTTAATTTATGGACAATGGCATCATGAAACAGGTGGGTTTAGTAGTGAGTTAATGAAAGATAATAATAACTTCGCTGGACTTACTCAAACAATTCCGAATGGGGAAGAAAATAAACAACCAGATGGAATTAATTATTATAGAAAATTTAGTAGTCCACAAGAATTTGCCGAAGCGTTTGCTAAATATATAAAATTGTATGGTGAAGATGGAATTCTTGATGCAAAAACCCCAGAAGAGTACGCAAGAGCATTGAAGCATGGCGGTTATATGGGAGATAGTGCAGAAAACTATGCACAAGGTATGCGTAATGGAATTGATAGTTACACTCCTTCGGCTCCACAAGTAAACTCTAGAGAAATTGCAGATTCCGGAAAATATAATTTCAATCAAAAGCTAGATTATGTAGGTTTAATGAATAACGCAAGGGATAATTACGCAATGATGCAACAAAATACAGCTAATGTTTACCGACAACCATCTACAAGCTATCAAGGTGGACAAACGGTCATAAATGTTGGTGATATTAACATTGCTGGTACGAATGCTAGTACTAGTGAAATAACTCTTGCGGTAACTCAAGGTATTAACCAAGCGCAGGAAAGGCAAATTGCACGGAACATGCGTGATCTTGGAGGTGTTATTGCTTGAGTTTTCAGGATGTTTGGTTTGCGTACAATATAGGAAAAACATTACTAAAAAAGAAAAATCCATCTCCAGATCCACCGACAAGCGATACAGCTTATCGACCGCAAACATGGGATGGTTTGCCTGTTGATGATGAGAAACAACTAATGTTTATTAAAACAAATATTGGTGGTTTTTTCTTTGATGCTATCTTGAGAGTTGAGCATACAACTACATTAAAATCTACAGAACATCCCGTGCAAACAGGAGCAAACATCGTTGATCATGCCTATGTGGAACCAGCAATAATAGTGATGGAAATCGGCATGTCTGATGCAATGGCCAGTATGGTCAAAAATCAATTTACCGTTGGTGATAGTAGGTCGGTTTCGGCTTATCGTACTCTATTAGAGTTGCAGCGCTCAAGATTGCCATTCCGGGTACATACTCGACTTAATCTTTATGAAAATATGCTGATTGAAGAAATCAGCGCGGCAGATGATGCTAAAACGCAGCATAGCGGTAGATTTACGGTAACATTGAAAGAAATATTCGTTGTTGAGGTATCGACTACTACTGTTTCTGCAAGGGAACATAGTACAGGTCAGACTAATAGGGGAGTGCAACAAGCGGAAGATTTACCGACATTGGGAGCAATAATTGATCCCAGGGGATCGACTTAATTTATTTAAGAAGGTGATTAACGAATGCCATATCAGAAAATACCACTAAATACATCACCAGACCAAACCTTTCAAATTACTTTGCCAGTCGATGGCAAGAACATAACTCTTGAATTTAACCTGAAGTATAATGAAATAGCTGAGTATTGGATTATGAAGATAACTGACACTGTAACCAATACAGTACTGCTTGATTCAATACCTCTGCTTCCAGGAGATTCACCGGCTAATAATATTCTAGAACAATATAGCTACTTAGGTATAGGTAGTGCTTATATTGTTAAAGCAAGTAATAGTAATGCTGATTATCCAAATAGTAATAACCTTGGCACTGAATTTTTGTTAGCTTGGGGTGATACGATATGAGTAATTTTTTGTATGGCAGAAAGTATAGGATACTAGTATCAAAGATAGATAATACAGCTCTTGATGTGTCTAATTTACGTTGTACATTCAGGATTGAGAAAGTAGCCCTACAAATTGCCAACTATGCGGAAATTTGTATTTATAATCTATCCGCTGAAACAGAAGCTGAAATCATAAAAGAAGGAGATCGAGTTATTTTAGAAGCTGGATATCAAGGGATTATAGAAGCTAAGACCGATGGTACACCAGAAGAAAATCAAAGCCCTAAACAATATGGTAAAATATTTGATGGCTTAGTAGTGCAAGCTTTACGTGACAGAGAAGATAATATAGATTATAAGCTGACTCTTATTTGTATGGATGGTGACGATTTTCTTGCCAATAACCTTATAAAACTATCAATTGGCGCAGGTCAAAACCATAGGCAGATTGTAGAACAAATTGTATCAAAAGCTGAAAGACCTACCGAAATAGGAAAAATATCACCAGACCTTAACACGCAGAAATTACCGCGCGGGAAGGTCTTTTTTGGTACTCCGAAACAGTACCTAAAGAATATAGCGAATGATAATAATGCCAATTTCTGGGTAGATGATGGACAGGTATATATTGCAAAAGCTACTGATATCCCATCAGGTCAAGCATTGGTATTAACTCCTAAAACTGGCTTAATCGGAACGCCGCAGCAAACACAGGATGGGGCTAGTTTTAAATGCCTACTCAATCCATCTATAAAACTACTATCGATGATTAAGCTTGATAATACCTATATACGGCAGGTTAAACAACAGGTTGGACAATTGCCAACAATGTTAGATTCAGATGGTCAGTATCAAGTATATAAGCTATCTCATTACGGAGATACGCGCGGTGATGAATGGTATACAGAATGTGAGGGAATGGCACGCAATGGAAAGAATGCTCTTACTTTACTTTCTGCTCCTACTCAGAATCCTAACTAGGAGGGCAATATGTTAACAATCAATGAAAGATTAAAAGATAAAAACGAATTATACCGGCGCATGATGAATGAAGAAATAACAGGATTGCGTGTTGCCTCTCCTGGTATCATTCAAAGCTTTAATGATGATGCTCAAACTGTAACTGTGCAAATTGCCATTAGAGAAAAGATTAATATTAATGGAAATATCACATGGGAAGAAATCCCCGAGCTATTAGATGTCCCTTTAATAGTATTAGGCGGCGGAGGTTATTCAGTGACGTTCCCATTCGCACAAGGTGACGAATGTCTTGTAGTCTTTGGTGACAATTGCATGGATGCATGGTGGCAGTCTGGAGGCATACAAAATCAAGCTGATAAGAGAAGACATGATTTATCGGATGGATATGCAATTGTAGGACTAAGGAGCCAGCCAAGAGTTTTAAGTGGTTATTCTACTAACACTATGCAATTAAGAAATGATGCTGGAACCGCCTATTTTGAAATTGCCGGCAGTGCTATAAACATTCATGGATCCAGCGTAACGATAAACGGTAATACAACCATTGATGGAAAAAACTTTCTTGGACATACACATGGCGGTGTTATGCCTGGTGGATCTAATACATCGGGGGTATCGTAATGATATACAGAAGAGTAGATCGGAATTATGATTATACCTTAGGTAGTAACCGACAAAACTTTATAGCGGATCGTGAAGCCGTTGGTCAAGCCGTTTCTACGCGTTTAAAAAATCTATATCAAGAATGGTGGGAAGATACAGAGGACGGATTGCCGCTATTTGAGCAGATATTAGGTGTATTCATGTATGGAAACAATAAACAGATCGTTGATCAAATCATTCAAAAACGAATACAAGAAACGCTGCATGTGACAGGTATTAGTAATTTTACTAGTGAGTTTGATAACCAAACGCGTAAATAT
>JARBUM010000172.1 GCA_029239675.1 Pelosinus sp.
AGCACCATTTTTAATCGCTCCTGCTGGTGTGGCAATACGGCTTTGATCATTAACAGCTACACCACTAGGTCTTATACCAGGTGTAACAATGATAAATTCACTGCCACATACAGCACGAATTTGAGCAGCTTCTTGGGGTGAGGCTACCACTCCATCCATACCTGCTTTTTGCGCTAGTTGGGCTAAATGAATCACTTGTTGGGACAAATCTACGTTATAGGCGAGTTTAGACCATTCATCTGTATTCATACTAGTTAATATTGTAACAGCAATCAATTTTGGACGCTCTACCTGCAATTCAATAGCCTTTGTCTTTACTGCTGTAGCCGCCGTTTGCATCATGGCAAATCCACCAGAAGCATGAACATTCAGCATTGATGCACCTAATTGCGTTAAAGTCGTTAATCCATGACCTACTGTGTTGGGTATATCATGCAACTTTAGATCTAAGAAGATATCTTTATTTTGTTGACGTAAATAGGCTATCACTTGGCTTCCCACACTATAAAAAAGTTCCATCCCCACTTTATAGTAGCTGACACTATCGCCTAGCTGCTCCACAAGTTGCTGAACCTTTTCCATATGATGAAAATCTAAGGCAACAATTAAGCGTTTATCACAATTCATTCGTTCACATCCAATACTGTTATATATTGACTTTACCTACAAGTTCTTTTACGTGAGATAAGCCACTTTGTCTTACATAATCCTTGATTCCATCTGCTACAGACTGGACAGCGCAAGGATTAATAAAGTTTGCTGTACCTACCGCCACTGCGCTAGCTCCCGCAAGCATAAATTCTATCGCATCTTCTGCTGTTACTATGCCACCCATACCAATAATAGGAACTTGTACCGCCTGAGCGACCTGCCATACCATACGCACTGCGATTGGTTTTACAGCTGGACCTGATAGACCACCAACGACATTTCCCAATACAGGACGCCACTTATGAATATCGATAGACATACCTAATAAAGTATTAATAAGAGATATTGCATCTGCTCCAGCTTCTTCTACCGCCTGAGCCATAGCAACAATATCTGTTACATTGGGAGATAATTTTACGATTACCGGTAAATTGGTATTGTTTTTCACCTGTCTTACTACTGATGAGGCGCTAGCACAATTGGTACCAAAAGCGATGCCTCCCTCTTTTACGTTAGGACAAGAAATATTAAGTTCCACTCCAGCAACACCTGCTACATTGAGGCGGGCTGCCAATTCACCATATTCCTCTACTGTATTACCTGAGATGTTAACAATAATAGGCACATCATATTCTCCTAAGCGGGGTAATATAGTTGCCAAAAATTCATCTACTCCTGGGTTTTCTAAACCGATAGAGTTTAACATACCAGCTGGAGTCTCAGCAATACGTCGTCCCTTATTGCCAGACCGCGGCAATAAAGTCGTACCTTTCACAACAACTGCACCAATCTTATTCAGATCTACAAAATCCTTATATTCTAACCCAAAGCCAAAAGTACCTGATGCTGTCATAACAGGTGTTTTCATTTTAATGCCTGCAATGGTTACAGAAAGCATCTCTTGTTGATTAGATTTACCATCTTCCACGCTCATGGCATCACCTCCTGCGCCCAAAAAACCGGCCCCTCTGTACATACCTTTTTTCTTGATCCATCGTTGCCAGCACAAGTGCAGGATAAGCAGCCGCCAATACCACATGCCATATAATCCTCTAAGGATACTTGGCAGGGTATGTCATATTCCTTCGCAAGTTTCACGATACCTTCCATCATAACTCGAGGACCGCAGGTATAAATCATATCAAATGCGCCGTTCTTCAATAGATCAGGTAAAACATCTAAGGTTACGCCACGACTGCCTAAAGTACCATCATCTGTAGTAACATGAATCGTATTGCACATCACATGAAACATATCTTTCCAAAACATTTCTTCCTTAGTGCGACCACCCATTACTATTTCTATAGGGCGCGGGCATAAGGCACCAGCTAAGAACATTAGCGGCGCCAATCCCATTCCCCCACCCACCAATAGAGGACGTTGACCATGTATTGCAAAACCGTTCCCTAATGGACCCATACAATTTACAGAATCTTTGCTAGATAAAGCCGCCAGGCAAGCAGTACCTTGCCCAACGACTCGATATATAGTTCTTACCGTACCAGCTATATTATCCGCGCTTGAAATACTAAGAGGGCGTCGCAGCAAGGGGTGATAGGAGTTAGCCACTCTAACATGAAGAAATTGACCTGGCACAGCTTGCGCTGCAATTTCAGGTGCGTATAGCACTAATTCTTTGACGTTAACACTAATTTCTGTATTACTCACAATCCGGCCATCTACTACCATTTTAGGCAAGACTATCCCCTCCGCCCACATAATCCTGTATTGCTAGAACATAGGATAAACGGCGTTCCCGCATAAATGTTAGAACTTCTAATACCGCTTTAGCAGTATCCATGGATGTAAAGCAGGGAATGGCATGTTCCACAGTGGCCCGGCGAATCTTATATCCATCGCGTTCTGGCTCTTTACCATGAGTTAATGTGTTTATAACCATATTAATCTTTCCAGTTTTGATCATCTGAATAATATCTGGTTTATGCTCATGTACTTTATCCACAAGAGTGACAGACAAACCTAAAGACTGTAAATGCTTTGCTGTACCGCTAGTAGCTACTAAATGATATCCAAGATCAGCAAGTTTTTTAGCTAGTTCTCCGCCTTCTTCTTTATCTTTATCGGCTACAGTGAACAACACCGTACCATATTCCGGCACATTCATGCCCGCACCAGTGATCGCTTTGTACAGCGCTCTGGCATAATGATAATCAATACCCATAACTTCACCAGTAGACTTCATTTCTGGGCCTAAGGATATATCTACTTGCTGCATTTTAGAAAAGGAGAATACGGGAGCCTTTACTGCCGTATAAGGCTTAGACGGCAACAGACCGGACTTATATCCTAGAGAGCTAAGGCTTTCCCCCATAGCCACACGTGTGGCTACATTTACCATTGGCACATCAGTAACTTTACTTAAGAAGGGAATCGTACGGCTAGAACGTGGATTTACTTCAATTACATATACATTGTTTTCTACCACTACATATTGAATATTAATAAGTCCTTTAACTTGGAGACCAACTGCCAGTCTGGTTGTATAATCCACGATTGTATTTATAATTTCAGGTGATAGGGTTTTGGTTGGATATACAGCAATACTATCTCCAGAATGCACACCAGCTCTTTCCACATGTTCCATGATACCCGGAATAAAGACGTCTTTTCCATCAGAAATAGCATCCACTTCTACCTCAGTACCTTGCATGTAACGATCAACTAACACTGGATGTTCAGGCGATGCTTTTACTGCTCTAGTCATATAGTCTTTTAACTCATCCTCTGTATAGACAATTTCCATTGCCCGACCACCTAATACATAGGAAGGTCTCACAACTACCGGGTAGCCTATCTTATTTGCTTCTATAACAGCGTCTACGCCATTTGTCACTGTAGATCCTTGAGGCCTTGGTATATTATTTTGTTCGAGAAGTTCATCAAATCTCTCCCGATCTTCTGCACGATCAATACTGTCTACACTGGTACCTAATATCTTGACGCCAGCTTTCGCTAAAGGCCCTGCTAAATTAATCGCCGTCTGCCCGCCAAATTGAACTATAACACCTTCGGGCTGTTCTTTATCGATAATATTCATTACATCTTCTGGAGTAAGAGGTTCAAAGTACAAGCGATCTGAAGTATCAAAATCAGTACTTACTGTTTCCGGATTATTATTTACAATAATCGATTCTAAGCCCATTTCTCTAAGCGCCCAGACTGAATGTACAGAACAATAATCAAACTCTACACCCTGCCCAATACGTATGGGTCCTGAACCCAATACCATTACTTTACGTTTATGAGATACAGTTACTTCATCTTCTTGCGCGTAGGTAGAATAATAATAAGGTGTATCTGCTTCAAATTCAGCAGCACAAGTATCAACCATTTTGTACGATGGTACAATATTCTGCTGTTTACGGGAAGTCCTAATTTCTTCTCATAGCAACAATACCTTTAATCTTGTTTAAGAAAAATGTATTAACACTTGTTATTTTATGAATCTCATCTACCGGGATATCTCTACGCAATGCCTCTGCTATCATAAAAATACGTTCATCATTGGCTACATTCAATTTTTTGTGTACTTCTTCTGTTGATAATTTAGCCATTTCTGGTATTTGCAAATGGTTAACGCCTATTTCTAGTGAACGCACTGCTTTTAACAAGGCACCTTCAAAAGAGCGATCAATGGACATGACTTCACCAGTCGCTTTCATCTGGGTTCCTAATAGTCTATCGGCAAACATAAATTTGTCAAAAGGCCAGCGAGGAAATTTTACTACTAAATAATCTAACGTTGGCTCAAAGCAAGCCATTGTTTTCTTTGTAACCGCATTTTGTATTTCATCAAGATGATAACCTATAGCAATTTTACTAGCCACTTTCGCTATGGGATAACCAGTTGCTTTCGAGGCCAAGGCACTGGAACGACTTACCCGCGGATTCACTTCAATGACATAGTATTGATTGCTATGAGGATCAAGAGCATATTGTGCATTACAACCGCCTTCAATTCCGAGTTCTCGGATAATATTCAAGGATGCAGTTCTAAGCATCTGATATTCATGATCACTCAGGGTTTGAGATGGAGCTACCACAATACTATCTCCCGTATGTATACCTACAGGATCAAAGTTTTCCATATTACACACTACAATGCAATTATCCGCCGCATCTCTCATAACTTCATATTCAATTTCTTTCCAACCAGCCACACTGCGTTCAACGAGAACTTGACCAATCATACTATACTTTAGTCCACGGATAACAACATCAATAAGTTCGCTTTCGTTATTTACAATGCCACCACCAGCGCCCCCCATGGTATAAGCAGGGCGCACTATGATCGGATAACCAATTTCCCGAGCAAAGTCACAAGCACTTTCTACATCTTCTACAGTAATACTCTCAGGAATAGGCTGCCCAATGGATTGCATGGTTGCTTTAAATAGTTCACGATCCTCAGCTTTTTTGATAGCTTCCAATGAAGTTCCCAATAATTCCACATTAAAATTAGACAACACACCATTTTCATATAAGTTAACAGCTAAATTAAGTCCTGCCTGTCCACCTAAGGTTGCCAAAAGGCCATCCGGACGTTCTTTCGCAATAATTGCTTCTAAAAAATCAGGGGTTAGAGGTTCTATATATACACGGTCTGCAACATTGGTATCTGTCATAATAGTCGCTGGGTTACTGTTAACCAATACAACTTCCAATCCCTCTTCCTTTAAAGCACGGCAGGCTTGTGTGCCCGCATAGTCAAACTCTGCCGCCTGTCCAATCACGATAGGACCAGAACCAATTACCATTACTTTTTTTAGATATTCTTTTTTCGGCATAATTAAACCCCCTTCGGCAGCAGCGCCATAAATTCATCAAATAAGTACGTATTATCATCGGGTCCTGGCGATGCTTCTGGATGATATTGCACAGAGAAAACGGGTAAGTTTTTGTGACGCATCCCTTCCACTGTATTATCATTCACAGATCGATGGGTGATACATACATCAATATTCTCCAAAGAAGCCTCCTCTACTGCATATCCATGATTCTGAGAGGTAATATGCACTCTACCTGTCAATAGATTTTTTACAGGCTGATTGGAACCCCGATGACCAAACTTCATTTTATAAGTATCAGCACCTAAGGCTAAAGCTATTAGTTGGTGTCCTAAGCAAATACCAAATATGGGCTTCTTACCTATTAATTCTTTGATCGTCTCAATAGCGTAAGGCACATCTTTGGGATCTCCTGGCCCATTTGACAAAAATATGCCATCTGGATTTAGCTTCAAAATTTCCTCAGAAGTTGCATCCGCTGGTAAAACCGTTAATTTGCAACCTAGATTGTGAAGAGAATGAAGAATGTTGCGTTTTATACCAAAATCCATAACCACAATATGCGGCCCTTGATTATCCATCACATAAACTTCTGGAGTTGTAACTTCTTTTACTTCTTGCATTTCAGGCAATACTGAAAAATATTTTTTCACTTCTTCTTCATTAGTATCCTCTGGAACAATAACACCTTTCATCGTTCCATTGGAACGAATGCGCCTAGTAATCGCCCGCGTATCAACTCCATATATGCAAGGAATTTTATTCTCTGTCAAATATTTCGTCAAAGTATTTTCACATTGGTAGTTGCTAGGATCTTCACAAAGTTCACTAATAATAAAACCGCGTACAAAAGATTTCCTTGACTGCTGAAATAAATCCGCTACACCATAATTTCCAATTAAAGGATACGTTAATGCTACAATTTGTCCACAATACGATGGGTCAGTCAATATTTCTTGGTAACCTGTCATCCCCGTATTAAATACTACTTCCCCAACTGCAACGCTGTCTCCTACTAAATTCCCGTAAAATACGGAACCATCTTCTAATATAAGTTTCCCTTTCATATACACACCTTACCCTCACGCATCACGAACTTACCACTTACTAAGGTAGCAATCGCTTTGCCCTTTAGTATTTTTTTGTCAAATGGAGTATGTTTACCTTTTGTATAAAAGGTAGTACTATCTACAGTCCAATCTAAGTCAGTATCAATAATAACTATATCTGCTGGCATCCCTATTTTTAATCCTCCAGCTTCGATGCCTAATATAGATGCTGGAGCAGTTGACATCCTCTGAACAATCTCAAACAGTGTAAACTTTCCAGTATGATAAAGGCCTGTTAAAACAACTCCCAATGCTGTCTCAAGACCAGCAAAGCCTGGAGGAGCTTGTTTGAATTCTACATCCTTTTCTTCAAAAGCATGGGGTGCGTGATCTGTAGCAATGGCATCTATTGTTCCATCTTTTAGCCCTTCTAGCAAGGCAGCTACATGATCAGAGGAGCGCAGGGGCGGGTTTACTTTCGTTGCTGTGTTAAAGGTTTTTACTGCTTCATCCGTCAATGTCAGATGATGTGGAGTTACTTCAGCAGTGACCTTCACACCCCGCTTTTTAGCTTGACGAATTAGCTCTACTGCACCTTTGCTACTCACATGAGCAATATGCAGGAAGGAGTTAGTATATTCTGCAAGCATGATATCCCTATTCACTGCAATGTCTTCTGCTACCGAAGGGCGTCCCTTCATTCCTAACATAGCCGAAACAGCACCTTCATGCATAACGCCCTCATCCACTAATAATTCATCTTCAGCATGAGAGATCACGGGACATCCGAACATGCTCGTATATTCTAAACCTGTTTTAAAAAGCCGATTGTTATCTAAAGAACTTCCATCATCAGAAATAGCCACTGCACCAGAAAGTATCATATCCCCAATCTCTGCTAACTCTTTCCCTTGCTGCCCTTTGCTTAAGGCACCAATCACCTTAACATTGACAATTCCTTCTGCCTGCGCTCTGTGCAATATCCCTGAGACTAGTATTGCCTGATCCACTGTTGGTTTCGTATTTGGCATACAAGCTATGGTGGTAAACCCACCTGCTGCTGCTGCTTTAGTACCGGAAGCAATATCTTCCTTTGCTTCTAAGCCCGGCTCTCTCAAATGTACATGCATATCAACAAATCCAGGGGCAATCACTAGTCCTCGTGCATCAAACACTTCTACTCCTGCCGCACTTAGATTTTCACCTATTTGAGAAATAAGGCCATTTTCAATCAGTATATCTGCTATTTGATTAAAATTCTGGGCAGGATCAATAATATTTCCACCTTTAAGCAGTAGTTTCAATGTTCTTACCTCCCGTCAGCACTAAAAACAAGGCTGCCATTCTGATTGACAATCCATTTTTCACTTGCTCTTGTATTACCGATTGATCGCCATATGCTACATCAGGGGATATTTCCAGTCCCCTATTCATAGGACCTGGATGCATAATCAATGCATCAGGTTTGGCTAAATTCAGGCGAGCTTGATTGATGCCAAAAATACGAGCGTATTCTCTTGCCGAAGGAAATAATCCTTTATGCTGCCTTTCACGCTGGATACGTAGAACATTTATAACATCGGCTCCCTCAAGAGCTTCTTCTACTCGATTGTGCACATGTACGCCAGCTTCTTCTATATGAAAAGGCATCAACGTCTTAGGTCCTGCCAAATGCACTTCTGCTCCCATTTTTAAGAGTCCCCAAATATTCGACCTAGCAACCCTGCTATGAAAAATATCACCGACAATAGCGACTTTCAGTCCAGCAAGCTTCCCTTTATTTTCTTTAATCGTAAACATATCTAAGAGCCCTTGGGTAGGATGTTCGTGAGCACCATCTCCAGCATTAATGATTACAGGAGATGCGATATTGGCTGCATACTGGGCTGCTCCCTCTGCTTCATGGCGCATAACTATTACATCGACGCCCATAGCTTCTACCGTGTACAAAGTGTCCCTAAGACTTTCACCTTTTGTCACACTACTAGCACTAGCAGTGATATTAACCACATCTGCTCCCAGATATTTACCTGCTAATTCAAAAGAAGTACGCGTTCT
>JARBUM010000173.1 GCA_029239675.1 Pelosinus sp.
ATGTGGCGAGGAAGCCTCCTCGCCACAACCAAGAGGAGAGGTTCATTCTATTTACAAGGGACAAGATTTGTTTTTTGGGGAAATAGAGGTTTTGTAAATGTATAGAACCTACAGAACAACAAAAGACACGATTATGGCTGCTCCGGCTACGGAACTAGAGGACGCTGAAATTACAGTTGAATTGATTACAGATTTGGATCGCAAAGAATATGCGCTGGTCAAACGGCAAGAGAAAATTGCGATATATAATCTTTCACTGGTTGGTTATGTCACTAAAATAATTGACGATGTTTCCTTCGAAGAGTATAGAGACATCACCTATGCGAGATTAGACAAGGAACTATTAGAGATGGGAATCAAACCCAAGAGGCGGGATTTTCTAAAATTCGATCGAAGATATTTCGATCCAGAAGACACAACTAGCAGCTGATACCTGCCAGTTGTGTCTTTACTTATTTCTTGTGGTATTTTTACATATGACCGTTGAAATGTTTGAGCATATCAATAAAATTTTCAAGTTGGTCATCATCCCATTTTGCAATGCGTTCATAGAATATGAATTCTTTCTCTTTTAAAGCATCTGTAGTCTTTTGTCGTCCAAGTTCAGTCAAAGATAACAATACGCCTCGGCGGTCACTAGAAGACGTTTCGCTTTTTACGTAACCTAGGTGCTTGAGTTGATTGACAAGGCGACTGACAGAACTACGATCCATAGCTGTTGATTCTGCTAAAACTGTAGCATTTGTTGGACCAAATGAGAAAAGCCAGCGCACAATAAGAAAAGCTGCTGGTTGTAAAGTTGAATCAAAACGCGCTGCAGTCCTGACATTGAGTGCGTGTGAGGCGCTAATAAGTGCATTTAACTGTTCGCCGAGCTTCAGTTCTAACTGTACTCTCGTAGTATTTTTGTATTGAGTATCGTTCTCCATAGTCTACCTCGTTTCAATGTAGTTATAGGCACAAAAAAATATATTTGACATATATCAAGTATGTGTCGTATGATATATGACATATATCAAGTATATTTTTTCGCATTGTATATGTCAAGCAATGAGACATTATTATGACATTTAACAAAAGTTGATTGTCGATAAATAATATGAGCTTATACTCAATTAAACGAATACTAAGGAGGAGTTGTTATGTCAGCTTACCCAATTGTTGTAATTACTGGTGCTACTAGTGGTCTTGGGCAACTGGTGGCAATTGAACTAGCAAAGCGTGGTACTCATCTTGTATTAACGGCTAGGAGCAAGGATCGGGCTGAAATGACTAGAAAAATGATAAAAGATTTTGCGCCCGAAACAGAAATAGACTTTTTTTTCGGAGACCTGTCATTAATGGAAGATGTCAAGCGGGTCGGAAATGAGATTAAAGCCGTATATTCAAAGGTTGATGCACTAGTGAATAATGCAGGCTTGCATGCATTTGAGCAGCGGATAACCTCCGAGGGCTTTGCAGAAATGATAGCTGTCAACTATTTGGCACCATGGTTATTGACGTATACATTACAGCAATCTTTGGTGAAGTCGGGAAATGCAAGGATTATCAATGTTGCTTCTGAAGCATCACGTAATCATGGTGAGCTTAAGCTGCCTGAGGATTTGACCAATACATCTACCTTTACTGCTAGAGGTTCGTCTATGCTTTATGGAAAAACTAAACTATTTGAAATCATGTTTACTGGGGAGCTAGCACGTCAACTTTCTGGGACTGGAGTCACCGTTAATGCACTAAATCCGGGCTTTAATGTAACGGGTCTCGGACGTGAACTTTGGTTTGCATCTATACTTGAATGCATCTTGAAATTTTTGCATATCGGAGATCCACGTAAAGGAGCTGACATCATTACTCGTTTAGTTGTAGAGCCACAATACGATGGGATGACTGGTGGGTATTTCAACGTTGGCACAGGCACACCTATTGTGCCTGTATACCCTGGCGGAGATATCACCATGCAAAATAAACTGTGGAATCTTACGAAAGAATTGCTGCAACAAAGAGGTTTTATTTTATAATTTAGCTGTTCAGTTTTAATCAAAATTCCAATGAATAGACGGAAAGAATAGGTGCTAGTCAAGTGACAAGAGGAAGTTAATATATATAATCTTCCGCTAATTGATTAGGTCACTGAAATAGTGAATGACGTTTTATAAATAATAAAGGCAAAACTCCTGCTAAATTTTGTATGAATTTAGCAGGAGTTCTACCTTTTAATTGATAAATTTAATTGAAAGATAGTTTTTTTGAATAGGAAAGCGATTTTTCGGAAGACGATAAATGATCAGTATAGTAAACTAGACCTATAGCAATGTATAAAGAGGTGGCAGAGTGAATCATGCATATTATTATGAAACTCCAATTGGTAAAATAGGATTGGTCGAAAATGGTGCAGCGATTATACGGTTATGCTTCGGTACAATCATACCTCAAAATATTAAATTAATGGAAACGAGTATATTAGAAGAAGCTAACCTGCAGTTACAAGAGTATCTTTGTGGTAATAGGAAATCCTTTGATTTACTACTTTCACCACAAGGAACAGAATTTCAAAAAAAGGTATGGAAGACATTACAGGAGATACCTTATGGAAAAACCTGTAGTTATAAGGATATAGCAAAGCAGATTGGTAATCCCAAAGCCTATCGTGCGGTTGGGATGGTTAATAATAAAAACCCACTTCCGATATTTATACCTTGCCATCGTGTCGTAGGAGTTGATGGCAGTTTGATTGGGTATATAAATGGAATAGAGCTAAAGAAAGAGCTTTTAGAATTGGAAAAGAAATATGCAGCATGTTAAGACCAAAATTTTTGAGTATGGTATACCAGAAATTTCTTATTTAAAACAAGTGGATAGAATCTTAGGAGAAGCAATAAATAGACTTGGCAAAGTAGAACGATGTGTTATCCCTGATCTTTTTCAAGCATTGATTTACGCAATGATCGGTCAACAGATATCTGTTAAAGCAGCTCATACAATTTGGATCAGAATGCAAGACCGATTTAATGAAATTACTCCGCAAAGTATTTCGAAAGGTTCAGCTCAAGCTGTTCAACAATGTGGTACGACAACTCGCAAGGCTGAATATATTTATAATATTGCAAACAAAATATCACAAAAAGATTTCGATATGAGCGTACTTTATCATTTGCCAGATGATGAAATCATTCGTCGGCTATCATCCTTGGAGGGAGTTGGTGTATGGACAGCTGAAATGGTGCTGTTCAACTCAATGGAACGGCCAGACATTGTAAGTTGGAAAGATATCGCGATAAGACGAGGTATGATGAAATTATATAACCTTTCCGAACTTACTCAAGAACAGTTTGCTGAATATAAAAATACATACTCGCCGTATGGGTCTGTTGCTTCTATTTATTTGTGGCAGATATCTTCTGAATAACAAATATAAATAGATGAGCAACTATAACTTTCAACGGAGGTTAAATACTGTATGGGAGGATATATGTAATGGTATTATTAGAAAAAGAGCAATGGAAGGCTGTAGAGCAGTGCGACAGTAAGTATGATGGTGCTTTTTTTTACGCCGTAAAAACGACTGGTATAGTATGTCGTCCTTCTTGCAAGTCAAAGGTTCCCAATCGCGATAATGTCAGTTTCTTTACTACGTTAGACGATGCATTACGGCAAGGATACCGTATATGTAAACGTTGCCGACCAGATTTAGGGGCGCAGTATATGCCTGAGCTAGAGCTGGTCAAGACCGCTTGTGACATTATGAAACAGGAATATTTTAACCTGATATTATTACGAGAACTTCCTTTGCGTTTAAATGTCAGTTCGTCTCATTTTCAGCGCATGTTTAAAAAGATCGTTAGTCGGACACCAAAAAAATATTTGAGCACACTTAGAATTGAGAAGGCAATTGAATTATTAGATAGCAGTACAATGAGCATTATGGATATTTCATTGGAGGTGGGATTTGCTAGTTTATCTAGTTTTTATCTTGCTTTTCGTGCTGAAATGGTTTGTTCCCCTAGTGAATATAGACGTGGGCAGAGCAATAATGATGGTAATCAAACAAGACGAGGAGAACGATGATATGTTACAATCATCTCGCATTAAAACAGAAATCGTGCTAAAAGCAAAAAAATTAGGTATTGATCTTATTGGAGTCGCATCTATTGAAAGATTTGACCATGCACCTCACGGACACAAGCCTACTGACATCATGATAGAAGCAAAATCTGTTATAGTTTTGGTCATCAGATGAAGGACGGTGCTATTGTCTGGTTTTTATATTGGGGCACATAGAACCGTCCTGTAATTTTTAAAAACATGGAGTAATAAGAGCGGTATTACCATTTTTCAGCATGCACTTTTTCAGCCTTGTAACGGTCAATGAACTCATTTTTTTGACCATCAGGATAGCCTACGGAAATCAATGCAAATGGTTTTAGGTGATTAGGAAGATCAAATAAGCTGCGTACATTTTCGGCGATAGAGTCTACTGTTGCGACTCCAAACCATACGCCTCCGAGTTCCAGATGAACTGCTTCTAACAATAGATTCTGAGCTGCAGCACTCATATCTTGCTCCCAGGCAGTAGGTACTTTT
>JARBUM010000174.1 GCA_029239675.1 Pelosinus sp.
ATAAAGCTTTAAAGGTATGATACTGATTCTATAAAAATGTTTTAAAGTCCTTCTAAGAGATAGTATTCTTATTCTACATTTTTTTAATACCCATGGGGGTGATGCCTTGTTTTATGCCATTGTAAGATTTTATCGTAAGCTTAGAAAATAGAGAACGTTAAACACAGAGGGCGCAGAGATTCACAGAGGACACATAGAAGTATCTATTCTTTCTCAGTGTTCTCTGCGCCTCTGTGGTTCCTTTATGTTTTATTGACTTTTAAGGAACCTTTTTCTTAAAGGAAGGGTTTAATTTTTCCTGGAAAATCGAATACTAGAGTACAAGGAATTAGAAAAATGCTTGAAAATAA
This sequence comes from Pelosinus sp., assembly GCA_029239675.1. Lineage (GTDB taxonomy): Bacteria > Bacillota > Negativicutes > DSM-13327 > DSM-13327 > Pelosinus. The sequence continues at coordinate 351 of JARBUM010000174.1, forward strand.
TTGGGGAAAAAGAGATGCAAATTGTTATACCTTCTATAAACTGGCCGTTTTTAATATTCTTTTTAGTAGTTTTTGCGTTAATCGCAGCTCTAATTTTAATAAAACCAATTATGCGTTATATTATTAAAATCGTCGCAAATGATGCAGTGAAAAAGCTGCTCTCGGATGATTATACGCAGAATGTTGCTGAGACACTGCCGTCATTAAAGCGCTTTTCAGTAATTAATTTCATTGAGATGAGTTTGCGGGCGCAAAGTGGTAAAGTGTTAACACGTCCTCTAGGGTCGCCGAAGCATTTTCTGGGATATGACCAGCTAATGTTTTCTCCTCGTCAAATGACGCAATTATCCTTGCCTGAAAGTGCGCAAATTGATATGAGTGTAGTGATTGGCAGCAATGCAGAAAAACCGCTGATGATAAAGATCCCTCTCATGATTGGTGCTATGGCCTATGGACTGGCACTTAGCGAAGAAGCAAAGCTGGCATTGGCTAGAGCATCAAAAACATTGCAAACTGCTACGAATTCTGGAGAAGGTCCTTTTTTACCCGAGGAGCCAGGTGAAGCGGGTAAGTTCGTATTACAAATTTGTCGTTGGTCATGGGGCGGGAGAACGAATGAACAAATTACTTCTGCTGATATGCTAGAAGTACAAATGGGACAAGGATCAGATATAGGGGTCGCCACCATAGAGGCTTCAGAGCTTGCGGGCAGAGCACGCATCCTTGGCGGTTTGGAACCTGGCGAGCCTGCTGTAGCTCTAAATGCGCCTCCGGGAGTTCAGAAGCCTGAGGATTGGCCTAATTTTATGAAAAAGCTGCGTCAAAGAGCAAAAGGGATTCCCATAGCATTAAAGATCATGGCGACAGACCGTCTTGAAGAAGAGCTCTCTGTTGCTGTTGAACTAGGTTTTGATGCCATTGTGATTGATGGGGCTGAGGGAGGATCTCATGCGACAGTACCCACCAAACAGGATGATTTTGGCATACCCAGCCTGCTTGCACTAATACGTGCAAAACGCTTTTTGCAGGGAAGCACTGTTAGTATTATCATATCCGGCGGTTACTTTACACCTGGCCAATGCCTCAAAGCATTGGCTTTAGGAGCGGATGCAATTTATTTAGCGACGGTACCTCTTTTTGCTCTAGGGCATAATCAACTTGAAAAAGTAATCCCTTGGGAGCCACCCACCACATTGGTCTATTATAACTCCCCAACAAAAACGCAGCTTAATATTAATCAAGCTGCAACCAGCGTGGAAAATGTGCTGACATCCATGATTTTGGAAATGGAAGAAGCAATGCGCGCCTTAGGCAAGGCATCTTTAAAAGAGCTTAGCGCTGATGATCTTGTGGCATTAGATTCGCTTTCTGCTGAAATTACAGGAGTAAGGAGTGTATTGCAAGAGCCTATGGCAAATCAAAGGGTTCAGAAAATAAGAAAGCAAATGGATCAAAGAAAAAGCAGGAGTACTTTAAAAGATCTGGGAGTAGCTGGGAACAACGCAGAGAACCAGGAATCCAATACCGCCTTAGATAAAAGCTTGGTTGAAGAGCATATACAATTAATTAAGGAATTAAAGGAAGAAAATAAACTAATGTGGAGAGTTATCGATACGTATATAAAGTCTCCATTCCAAAAAAAGATTGAGCTTCCTGCACAGAAGAAGAAACACTTGATCGCTAACTATAAGAATTATAAGTGAAATAGTTTTCTGATGATAGCTATTTAGCATATAAAAAATGGTCTGCCTGGATAGCAGACTATTTTTTATGCTATCTATTATGTCATATAGAATGACAGGATCTGTCAGGTAAATATTACATAATAGAATTATGTTTTTGGATTAGGCATTATATAGCCCACTTGCATATGTTATAGAGGAGGTGATAAATTGGCGTATTCAATTACTGTAAATTTGTCAGCCAAGCGACTTACCCTCTATCGGGATGGTTCCCAAGTCCGAGCTTTCCCTGTTGGTGTTGGTAAAAAAAATACTCCAACACCAATCGGTAACTATTACATTGCGAGCAAGATGGCAAATCCGGGTGGAGCATTTGGCGTTATGTGGATGGGGTTAAATATTCCTCATTATGGAATCCATGGAACCAATAATCCATCATCAATTGGTAAGACGGTATCTCATGGCTGCATTCGTATGCATAATAATGATGTTCTTGTACTATCTCGGTTGGTATCTATCGGTACCCCAGTAAGAATTCAATATTAGTTTTAGCATTTTCTTATCATATTGAGACGTTATATCTTCTAAGAGTATGCTGGGCACAGAGAGCAGAGTGTATTTCTATCACCTCTCTCTCTCTTCTCTGCGCCTCTGTGGTCTCCGTTTTCGATGAATATTGTAATTGCCAAAGTTAATACACTATGTGATGTAAAAGAGTGAAAAAAGGACGAAAAGAATACACATTCAAATTTAGAAAAATACACACATCTTTTGCCGGAAGATCATTTCATGCTGCCAATACATATTTTGGCAGCTTTTTCATTTTTTAAAAGGCCCCCAAGGCTTGTATCCTTTATAGGAAAGAGCCATTCTTGAACTTTTCTTTAAAGATGAAAGATTCTTTTAAAAACATTGGCATAGTACTTGCAAAAAGTAAGAGTGAATGTAAAAAGCAATTATAAAGAGAACGATTGAATCCAAGAAACATAGGGCAATGCCAGAGCTTTTTATGAAGTTCATTAATGGCATCATGCTGGTCGAGGAAGGAGGCCTAATGTTAGACGTAAGGTCAGTAAATGAGGTAATGGTAGATATGAGCTTGTTGGTTAGGGGAGATGTAAGGAAATGTAGAAACTTAGATAGATCCCTCTCCAATAAAGGTCAGTCGTACAAGCAATGAACAGGTAAATTAAACCTAAGGAGAGATTGTAAATGAAAAAAAAGTTAGTCGCTTCCCTGGCAGCTGCAATGATACTTGGTGTAGCAGGTACGTCCTTCGCAGCGGTAGTAAATCCTTTCTCTGATGTACCTGCAAAACACTGGTCTTATGACGCTGTTACAAAGTTGGCTCATGATGGTATTTTAGACGGGTATGGTGATGGAACGTTTCGCGGTGATAAAACCATCAGCCGTTATGAAATGGCGATTATCGTAGCAAAGGCAATGTCGAAAGTTGATCAAGCTGATGCAGGCAACAAAGCTCTTATTGAAAGATTATCCAATGAATATGCCAGCGAGCTTGATAAATTGGGTGCTCGTATGACGACTGTGGAAAATAAAGTTGATAATGTAAAATGGAGCGGCTTTGTCCGCGGGAAATATGACAGCGATACCAGTGATGGTCATAATATTAGCGGCGGTAACAAGCATTATTTCTTGGCATTGGAAGGAACTGCTAAAATCAATGATCGATGGGAAGGACATTTCGCAAGTGAAACAAGACATGACTACACGACTAGCGGCTGGGGCGGCGTAAACCCTCCTGATACCAATGAGGGGGATGGTACCTGGTTTAGAATCTGGGCCTCTGGTTCTGTTGGTGAAGTAGGTGTTGCAGCTGGTCGAAAATGGTTCGGGTATGGGGATAATATGGTGTGGGGTCATGAAGCAACCGGGATTTGGCTGGATGTTCCTACAGGGAAGTTTAAAACGAGTGTATTTGCTGCCAAGCCTACCCAAGGAAATGGTGCAGTAAGTCTTAAGGATGCTTATGATACCAATATTTACGGCGCAAACTTTAACGGAGACATAGCGAAAAATGTAAATATGAACTTACTCTTGGGTGGCAATAAAGATGATGGTGAACAGCAAATGAGTCGCTGGGGCGGCCTGACAGTTGCTGCAAAGATAGCCCAAGATCTGAAATTGACAGGGACGTATGCGAAAACCAACGCTGATGATTTCAACAAAACTCATCACATCAGACTGGATTACAAGGGAACAGATTTGAATAAAACAGGATCTTATGGAGTGTATGCCAGATTCTTCAAATTTGGTGCCAATGGCGATCCATCCCATGATGATGAGTGGGATTCATTGAAAAGTGATTCCAGGGGCTGGATGGTAGGTGTGGATTATGTGGTTGGGAAAAATATTCAATGGACCAATATTTACTCTGATCAAAAAGTAAATATTTCTAATTCCGCTGCAGAATACAATAGAAAACTGTTCCGGACCCAGTT
>JARBUM010000175.1 GCA_029239675.1 Pelosinus sp.
GCTACGGACTATAAAGAGGATGGAGTTTTGGTGTCGTTACAATGTATGGAAGCTGATTATGAAAAGTATAAACAATATGTAAGCTGCGCCTACTAGGAAGGTGGTATAATACAAAGAAAGGATTTATAACCTTGCCCTTGCATTCGAATAGAGAGAATCTAATAAATGATTATTTATAGTTAGCCTTACAACAGTGGAAAAGAGCTATTGCTATGAGTTCAGAAGGACGTACTTATCACACCCTCCGAAAATTCATAAGAAAATAGAATACGACGGCCTTGAATGTTATTTCAAAACCGTCGCTTAGCTATAATCTTTATTGGAGCATGACAACTCTGCCGCCCAAACAGCATTTTTTTATTCCCGTTGGGCGGCAGAGTTGTCATGTGTTTTTATAAAGCTGTTTCCTTTTTCAATCTGTGCAATGCCCATGAAAAACTGATACCGCACATAACTACAAGCAGGAGAACAACGAAAACGACATCACGAACAACAATATTTCCTTGCAAAATCAAAGCACGCAAGACGTTAATTACATGAGTAAATGGATTTAGATTAATTGCAATTTTTAATCCCCCGTATAATCCATCTGCTGGAAATAATGCTGTACTTAGAAAGAAGATGGGCAGAACAATTGCGTTCATTACAGTTTCATAAATTACCTCATTCGGAAGGCAAAGGCTAATCGCGTAAGTAAGCCCTGAAATGAAAAATGCTGTTAAAAATACCAATAGGGCTATTAAGAATACACCTGTGAACCCGGTAGCAATTGTTACGGAAAAAAACAAGCTGACAATGCACATAATAATAACTTCAATGAAAGTACATACCACGGCTTCTAATACCTGACCCAGTACAATTGAACTTCTTTTGACCGGTGCAATCAGTATCCGATAAAAACTCCCATCTGCTTTCATCAAATAATTCATAATGCCGCTGCTGCTACACGCTCCGAAACTAACCAGCACAATAAGTCCAGGGAGAACAAAAGCCGTATAATTTGCAATTCCAATTCCTTTCATGGATTGTCCCGCAACGGCACTATACAAAACAAGCCACAGCATGGGTTGTAAAATGGTAATCACTATAGTAAAGGCATTGTGAAAACGCCATTTTATATCCCTGTGAAGCAAGGTAAGAATATCCATTAGCTGGCCTCCTTTCCATTTTCACCTGTAAGGCTGATGAAAACATCTTCTAAGGTGGGCTGAACAATTTCGATTCCCAAGAACGGAATACCATGCTCCAATAGCCAACGGGTTGTTTTTTCTAAATCGCTACGTCCGTTTTTTAAGCTGGTAATTATCTTATCATGGCGTAAATCTGACTCTTTGAGAGCAATCGCTTCTTTTAGGGGTCCAAAACAATTTTCAGCATCTTTTTTTACTGAAAAGCTGATTTTCAACATATCCTGCCGCAGGTACTCCCGGAGAGCCTTCGGAGAACCTTGAATAACCTCTTTTCCATTTTTCATAATGCAGATTGTATCGCTCAGCTGGTCGGCTTCTTCTAAGTAATGGGTTGTTAAGAAAATTGTAGTCCCAAAATCGTTTCTGATTTTCTTTACCATATCCCACATTACCATTCGGGATTGAATATCCATTCCAACGGTTGGCTCGTCTAAAAACAACACTTTGGGATTGGACATAAGATTAAGCGCAATATCAAGCCGCCTTTTTACTCCACCGGAATAGGACGAAACCGGGTATTTCAAATACTTTTCTAATCCAAAACAGGAAATTAGCATTTCCATACGCTTCCCAGATTCTGACTTTGGCACTTTATAAAGCTTACTTTGAAATATCATATTTTCCTTGAGTGATAAGTGCGTATCAATTGAAGTCCTCTGCGCCACACAGGAAATTTTTGAACGAATTTCAGCCGCTTCACGATATGCGTTCTTTCCAAACATGGTTACGTTACCGGAAGTGGGGCGCAGATAGGTTGTCAGCACATTAATAAGTGTGGATTTTCCCGCTCCGTTCTGCCCTAAAAGAGAAAAGATTTCTCCTTCCTTGACCGTCAAAGTAAGGCCATCTAATGCCTGTACTCCGTTTTTATATTTTTTAACCAAATCGTTTACGCAAATAGCAGTCATTTTATTCCTCCATGATTGGGAACAAAATCTCTGTAATATATTTATCCGGGTTCCCTTTCAAAAACATTCCCGGCCCCTTGATGTAGACCTCACGAAACGGCGGTTGCAATTGTAAATTATGCTCTGCGGCGTATTGGTCGATTGCTTCATAAGCATGATATAAAGTTTCATAAGAGCCGGTATGTATTGCGCAGAGGGCCTTGATAGCGGGTATTTCTTTTACTTCAATCCCATTTCCAAAAGGGTTTTGTTCTGTTGGTACGCATAAATCCATTTCGCTCATTTTCGTTTCTGGATTCATAACATAGTAACAGAAAAACGGCGCGCCATTTGCTTTTCCCTGAATCGATTTGAAAACATTAGGGAAAAATTTGTTTGCTTCGGTTGCAACTCCTTTATAGTGCAGGAAAGCAACGCGGATTGGATCAATATTTCTAATTTCAATCTGATAATTCATAAGTTTATTTCTCCTTTTCTTTTTTTACTGCAATCCATACTTCGGAATGACCGGCTTGCGGTATCTCTTTGTTAATCGGATAAACTTCTATGTCCGGCAGTTCTGCATAAACGTATCCCGAAAATGGAAGCCACTCGGTAAGAAAACGCCTAAAAATGTTCTGGATAGATTCTTTGAAATGTCCATCACTCTCAAAAACCACCCATGTGGCGGCTGGAATTTCGTATTCAAACATTCCGTCCGGTACGGGGTGATCGGTTGCCGCCGCAATGTAATAATAAATTTCATCAGCGTTTTGACATACTGTGGCCCCTAAAATACTCATGGGAAGTTGGTTTGACAAATTGCAGATTTTTGCAAATTGACTACCTTTTAACGTCTTTTCCCAGAAAGGCGGGACGTTCCTTTTGTTTTCTTCCATGTCCATTGTCAGTGGGATACGGATACCTACAATTCTCATAGCTTCTTTTTCTTCGACCCGGTAGGGCATGACATTACCTCCTATTATACTGACTGAAAATTTGATAGGCGGGTATGCATTTAATATACTTCCCTTTGCTTTTGCGGAAATTGGGGATATTCCATGCACGTTTTGAAATGCCCGGTTAAAAGAAGTCGGAGAAGTATAGCCATATTTTAATGCAACATCCAAAACCTTTGTATCTGTGTTTTGTATTTCAAAAGCGGCCTGTGTCATCCTCCGGCGGCGAATATATTCTGATAACGATATACCCGCCACATAGGAAAACATCCGTTGAAAATAATAGGTGGAACAGCACGCAATTTTGGCGGCTTCTTCATAAGAAATTGCGCCATCTAAATTTTTTTCAATATAATCAATGGCATTGCTCAGATTCCTCAACCATTCCATTTCTTCACCTCCTGACTAAATCATACTGTAAATAGTAAATTTATTCCTCGCTTTTACTGTCCTCTTTTGTAAACTTAACTTTAGCGCATTAAAAATTTCATATCAAGTATGAAGATAGGTTGACTTACATACCAGTATAAAATCCTCATAGAAATACAGAAAACCGCCGCCCTGCAAAATAGAACAGCGGTTTTATACTCCCGTCTGTTAGCGTATCTTTCTTAATGTTTTGGTGTTCGATAGTTGCTTCCTTATGTACCCTGACATTCATACAAAGGATGAAATTAATTGTACTGGGAGTGTTAATACAAAAGCCATAACCCGTGTAATAATGCGCTTAAGCCAGTTGTACTATTTACGTGATTAGTGGTACCAAATCTGTGTATTGGAGATCGATATCTGTTTACAACACTTCATATTACCTATGGTGGTAAGTATCTCACTATAACCGAAATAAAGGATGCAGATGTTCTTGAACTGAACTTTTCATATTAAATTGTAAATGGGCTTTCTTCATAGACGATTGAAATCTGAAACGATAGCGTTGTATGATTAAAATTAGTAGATAGAAATATTTTTATAGGTATTTTGGTGCGTTTGGAGACTCTTCCGAACGCATTTTTATATTTGTTGAAAAAGATTTTCGGAAGATATACAATTATGGAAGCATATCACATATTTTTCATTGATATAATTGCCAATTGTAGGATATTATTGTTTCGGAACAGTGAAGTGTTCCAACAATAATTAATAGATGGATGGATATAAAAAATTATTTAAGGAGATGATCGGCACATGATTATTTATATAGCACTTTTACGAGGCATAAATGTTGGTGGTAAGAACATGATTAAGATGGCAGATTTGAAGCATATGTTTGAAGCGTTAGGCCTATGTCGGGTAGAAACCTATATTCAAAGTGGAAATATTATATTTGAATCGGAGGAAAATGAGGAAACACTGAGAGTTATGATTGAAAATGCAATTACTAAGTTGAATGGGTCTTCTATTGCGGTTATATTAAGGACGGCCACCGAACTGGAGCAGATTATACAAGATTGTCCATT
>JARBUM010000176.1 GCA_029239675.1 Pelosinus sp.
GAAAAGAATTGTTGGATAATATCTTTGCCGGTTTTTCCAGTCCCCTACTTTATATGCAGTTATCAAAAATGAAGAAAGTAGTAAAACCCTAAATAACAAAATTAACAACATTATCTACCCTCAAAGCGACTTTTCTAGTTTGTAAAAAACCAGGAAATTATCCGCTCAAACTATTATTATCTTGAATTCCCGATCATAACAATATAATCCCCAGTTTCCCATAGACTATTATCATCGTTCTCTAAAGAATTCCCCCGCATTACAGAGCAACTACACCTGCTTGTCAACCATCAGACAGTTATATCGCCATCTATCTACCTGGACTCATTAAAAACTTAAACCGCTCACCCGGAGGATGAGCGGTTTAAGTTCACTTTTAATTATCTGACGACCCAGAGCCAATTGCAATGCCAATCAGAAATGCTGCAATTTCGCGCAGCGCCTTATCATGGCGGTCTTTTTCATGTTCTTGACGCTCCCGCCATTCGCGGTTGCTTTCATGGGGCCGCCGTTTCATTTCACGCTCATGGCGTTCATTTTCCTGGCGTTTGCGTTCGTCATGCTTATGCTTCCGGTCATTGTCACGATCATGGCGGTCATCACGGTCAAGATATGCTATTCGTTGTGAATTATCATTATGTAAGGGTCCTGGCGCTGCAGCGGCTACCGATGAGAACATACCCACTTGCATTAGGCCGAGCATTGAGTAAATTACTACTTTTTTGGCGACGATTTTCATACACACACTTCCTTTTGTTATTATGTTTTTTATTGTAACACCCTTTTTTTTGAATTCCTTTAGAAAACATTGGGGATAAAGTAAAAAACCGCCTGTTCCGGATAAAATTAATTCCACTTGCTTTTGCGGGTGCTGGTTGGGAATATGAAAGTTATAACTCGTCAATGCTTATACAGGTTTTAGTGAATTTATTGTAGAATCAGTATTTAATTTAGTAATTAACGGAGGCTAACCGCATGTTATTACCAATTAGCAAATCACCGGAGAATTGGGATGAAAATGACCTACGTCTTTTATGTACGGAAAGAATACCGGAAAACCAGCGCCTGGATTATAAGAGAGAGCTTAACCTGGAGCCACCTAAAGAACGGCGTGAATTATTGAAGGATATTACATCCCTTGCAAATAGCAATGGCGGTATGATCATATACGGAATTCAAGAAGAAAAACATCCTGACCTTGGTTCAATAGCTTCCGAATTGACACCTATCTGTGAACCAGATTTAATTGACAAAGCAACTCGGATCTTAAGAACCAATATCGCCCCGGGGCTGCAATTCTATTTGTACAAAATTGAAGCCCAGCTAGGTGGTTATTATATAATAGCCTATGTCCCCGAAAGCTCTATCAAACCACACGCTATAAATTGGGACAAGCGTATCTACTATTACGCACGCCGTAATCAAGATAATGTTCCTTTAACTGAACCAGAGATACGGCAGATGTATACAGTATCTGCACTGGCGAAAAGCAGCATTCGGCAACGTTATCTCGATTTAGAAAAAATATTATTTGATCCTGCCCCTTGGGGGTCATTTCTTCTCACCTGCATGCCTATGATCAATAATTTAGAAATTGCCAATACTTTATCTATCCATCGTGACCAACTGAATTCTGCGCATTACATTGATTGGTTTAACGGCAACATACTCCGTCCATTCGTCGATAGGTTTGAGGGAATTAACCCTGGATTAAACTATAGTTTTGGAATCAAGATTTATGAAAGCGGCGATATTACTTATGGCATGGGGTTTCATGTATTGCCTCAGGAACCATTCCAATTAAAATGGTTAGTTCATGACTGGGCTAAAGCTTTGCGCTTTTACTCCGAAACTTATTCTACCCTTGGGTACTGGGGGCCAATTAGACTATGGTTTGAGGTTATTGACCTCACTGAAACATCTATTCAATGGACTACAAACGGTTTCGACAGGTTAAAAATCGAACATAGAGCAACTCTGTTTCGCATTGATGGCAAAGTTGATGACCTGTCCGATCCCAAAACAATGTGTATCCCTTTGATCCGTTATTTCTTACAAGCATGCCGCCAAGACTGGTCTGAAGAATTTGCAGAAACTTGGTTTAATGCCAACAGCTTTTAAAACATTTGTTATATTTCCCTTATTTAGATTTCCGAAAAATAGCTCGATAAGTAATATGAAAGAATAAGCAGGAGGTTACAAATGGAAACAAAATTCACAATGGAAAAACAGTGTTCCAAATGCCTTGGTCGCGGAAAAACAGATAACAAGAATTGTGATGCCTGTAACGGTACTGGAACTGTTCTAACAGAAGATGGCCTAAAGATAATAAAATTTTTAAGAGACAGCATAAGAATCTCTGAAAACTAACCACTTGATTTAAAACCTCTTCTTTATTATAACCTCCAAATTGACCCCAAGGTCAACTAAGCTTCCTATCGTGAAATGCCTTCACCGTACATAATATCAGATTCGGCTTGTTTAAACATACCTTTGTTTTAAACTCTCCATTTTGCGAACATCCAAACGAACTGATGTATAGAACTTTAAGGCTCTGCTCCCCTGTTGTTGATTCTGGATTGCCTCAGGTAACACCCACTTTTCCACGCAATTGGTTAATATAACGTTACCAATTCCGATACCTCCACCATACGACTGCACCAGTCAAGCAGACACCGACCAGAATGCCAGTTAAAAGGATAAGGATGTTATCAAGATTCCACGCCATTCGCAATACCAGGCCGGTGGCAAGTATCGCCGTGGATATTAGTGTCAGTTTACCCCATTTTGTCATGATTGATTGTGAACGTTAAACATAATACTCCCAGCAAATCCGATTTACCGCTATTTGATCATCGGCTTGCTTCAAGAAGTTCTTTTGTTTAGCGTCACTTTACACCCCCTCTCTATGATTTGTTATACCCATTCTTGTTATTTGTAGTCCGAACACAAAAAAACCGTACCCTAATGATACGGCTAAATACTTTAATTCACACACTGTTATATCTTTTGAGTTTGATAGATGAAAAAAATGATTACGTGCGCAAAATTGTGACCAACGTATTTAAATATTCCTACATTAACATATATGCAAATGATAAATATAAACTATTCTTCTGACAAATCATATCTTTCTTCCTCATCCACATCGACATCCACAAAAGCAACAACGGGTAACGCCACTCCACCAGCGATCTTGTCTCGTATTGCTTTTTCAATATCATTAGCAACATCGCCGTTTTCTTTGAGCATTGTTTTAACGTTTTCTCGACCTTGGCCTAAACGATTCTCTTTATAAGAAAGCCATGAACCACTCTTATCTATAACATTCAATTCGACACCCAAATCGATTAGGCTACCAACCCGTGAAATGCCTTCACCGTACATAATGTCAAATTCAGCTTGCTTGAACGGTGGAGCAATTTTATTCTTTACAACCTTTACTTTGGTACGAGAGCCAACAACATCATTACCTTGTTTTAGACTTTCTTTTTTGCGCACATCCAAACGAACTGATGCATAGAACTTTAAAGCTCTGCCCCCTGTTGTTGTTTCTGGATTACCCCAAGTAACCCCCACTTTTTCGCGTAACTGGTTGATAAAAATAACAGTGGTACGTGATTTACTAATAACACCTGTCAGCTTACGTAATGCTTGCGACATCAACCGGGCATGTAGACCAACATGCGAGTCTCCCATATCTCCGTCAATTTCATTCTTAGGCACCAGAGCCGCCACAGAGTCAATAACAATAATGTCAACAGCTGAACTGCGCACCAGCGCCTCAGCAATCTCAAGAGCCTGTTCCCCGTTATCAGGCTGAGAAATTAGCAAGTTGTCAATATCAACACCGATCTTCTTTGCATAACTAGGATCAAGGGCATGTTCAGCATCAATAAAGGCTGCAATCCCATCTAATTTTTGCGCCTCAGCAATAATATGTAGGGCTACCGTCGTTTTACCTGACGACTCCGGTCCGAATATCTCTACAACCCGGCCACGCGGTACGCCACCGACACCAAGAGCGATATCTAGCGGTAATGAGCCTGTTGGAATAATCTCAACATGCATTTTTGCGGCAGCTTCACCAAGCTTCATAATAGCACCAGCGCCAAAGTCTTTTTCTATTTGGCGCATTGCGTTTTCAAGTGCCTTAGACTTATCCATTTCCCGGTTCTTTTCAAAATCCTTTGTTTTGTCACTTGCCATTATAAATCCCCTCCGTGCAGAACGTTTGTTTGGTATTAATATATCACGGAACAAATGTTCTGTAAATAGAGAAAATAAATTAACCCCCAACACAATGCCAGGGGCTTTAACTATTTACAATATCCAATCTACTATTGCTCCCATCATGATCGTCCAAAACAATAACCTACCCCACAAAGGCCACGGTTCTACCGTATCCGGCCTTTTATAAAGAAAATTACGCATATGTGCCATAATACCGCCTCCTTATATGGAATATTAGGCACTAATTTGTAATTTCCTG
>JARBUM010000177.1 GCA_029239675.1 Pelosinus sp.
TTAGTCTTAATAACTTTTACAAGTCAGCTTATGCTGTACTCTGCGCGAGTAACATGAAATTGCATAGTTGATAACAAAATAGGTTAAGGCAATCATGCCCTTACCCGCCTGACCAAACAAAGTGCTTTACTGCCCTTTATAAATTATAGCAATCCAGCATTTCTTGGATTTTTTTTACTACTTCTTGCTTGGGTTGAGCAACTGGTAATCGAGCGGGTCCGACTGAAATTCCCGACATCTGAACGGCCTTCTTCAAAATAGATGGAACAGTTCCCAATTTTAGAACTGTGCGTAATATTTCAATTTCTTGTTGAGCTTTTTCAGCCCCTGCTATATCTCCTTTTAAAAATTTTTCATAAATAGAAACATCCAAATCTGTGATTAAATTGGAAGTAGCAGCAATAGCCCCAGTAGCTCCAATTTTTAAAGCACGCAAAATCAGGGAGTCTGATCCTGATAATACAGAGAAGTCTTCATCTTTCGTGATTTGAATATACTCTGCAATATTTTCAAGATTACCACTGCTGTCTTTAATAGCTATAATATTTTTTATTTTTGCTAATTCTTTTACAGTCTCAGGATCTAAGTTTATCCCAGTATTCTTTGGAATATTATATAAAACAATTGGGATTTTTACAGATTCTGCAATTGTTTTATAGTGCTGAATTACTTCACTCTGTGAAGGAACCAAGAAATAAGGAGTAATCACCGATAAGGCATCAGCACCAAGTGCCTCCATCTTCTTTGACAGTTCAATTACTTCCCTAGTACTATTTCCACCAGTGCCAACATATACTGGCACTCGCTTGTTTACTTCATCAATCACAATCTTTGCGAAGGACAATTTTTCATCATTAGTTAGTAAATGAAATTCTCCATTTGTGCCAAGAATAAAAATACCACTTACACCTGAATTAATTAATTTGTTAACCAACTGTTTTGTCGACCTGCTATTAATTTCTTGATTTTCATCAAGAGGAGTAAGCATTGCCGTAATAATACCCTTTACTTCCATAACAATCCTCCAAAATTCATGCTATTTTCCTAATATTTTCAATAAATTATGAGTAGCTAAGTTAATGGTATTCAGTTCTGCATTTACAGTTAATGAAGCAATGTGAGAAGATAATATGAAGTTATCAAGCTTCAATAACTTTTCATCTTTTGACGGCGACTCGTTAGAGAATACATCCGCAGCAGCTCCTGCGATAATATTTTCTATCAATGCCTCATATAAATCATCTTCATTGACTAAACCACCTCTTGCCGTATTAATTAAATAGGCTGTAGATTTCATTAATCGCAACGTAGCTTTATTCATTAAATACTTATTTTCTTCTGTCAAAGGCATGTGTAGTGTGACAAAGTCACTTTCCTGTAACACTTCTTCAAAAGACTTCATATCAATATTGTATTTTTCTTTCATTTCCTCTTTGTTGACGAAAGGATCATAACCAATAACCTTCATACCAATTCCTTGGGACATTCTTGAAACTTCTTTACCTATTGCTCCCAGACCAATTACTCCGACAGTCTTGTTTCGTAGTTCCATACCGGAAGCTTTATTCCACTTACCAGCCTTTACTTCATTTACATTTTTGACAACATTACGAGCCAATGTGAAGAAGAAACCAACTGCCAGTTCTGCCACAGAAGTAGAATTTGATCCAATGGCTCGAGCTATTTTAATTCCTAATCGATCCGCAATTTCAACATTAATATTGTCTATCCCCACGCCAAATCGTGAGATTCCTTTTAAATTCTTCGCCCCCTTAAGCATCTGTTCATCAACCGTATCTACCCCTAAAATGATTCCATCTACGTCAGAAGATAATTCGCAGAATTTTTCATAGCTATAGGGTTTTCCGGTAGTATTTACCGTCACTTCATAGCCTTTTGATTCCATTAGATCAATTGCCTGTTCTCCATACCGAGAAAAGGACCGGGGGGTAATTAAAATTTTTCCCATCTATGCTTCATCCTTTCTCTGTCCTAAAGACCCGCCTGGATGCCATTTGATGTATTGCTGATGTGATAACTTTTTAACACTTTGCAATACTAGGCTTAATCCTTGTAGAACTAAGATTTCGGCAATGATAGATGCTCTAGGTGCCATATTTAGTGCATCGCCTTCTGCTTCTACTCCGGCATATAGAAATGCATCACCATTTTTTGCAAGCCAAGAATCTGGCTTTCCAGTTACCGCTATGACTTTTGCACCATTATTCTTTAAAGCCTGTATTGTCGCTTTCAATTCTCCGGTTTCCCCACTATTGGAGATTGCAATAACAACATCACCAGGAAAAACCTGACCAGCAGAACCATGCACAGCTTCTGTCCCATGCAATGTATATGTTGGTGTACCTGTAGAAGACAAGAGGGATGCAATGTATCCTGCTACATGCCCGGGTTTGCCTATGCCTGTAACATGAATTCGACATTTATTTTTTTCCGCTTCAACAATTAAGTTGACTGCATCTTCATAAAAACTACTGTTTATTTTTTTTTGAATTTTTTCAAATTCAGTAAGAGAAATATTTAAAAAGTATTCTAATTCTTCGTCATGGCTTTCACTTAGCATTTTTTATTTCCTTCCTTTTAGAAAATACCTATTGCTGAACCAAGTAAGCTGATTCCAATAAGAAATCCAACAATTTTAACATAGTTTGGACCAATTTTTATCAAGTAGAGATATACTCCTAATACAGCAACCAGAGGTAATAATTTGGGCGCAATCTGATCAATGAAAGTTTGAATTTGAAGTACTTTTACAGATGTAGTAATGGTCATTGGAGTTGTAAGTTTTACATAATTAGCTGACAATGCTCCCATCATAAACATACCTACTACACCAGCACCGCTAATAACCTGCTGAATCTTACCAGACTGCAGAATATCAATAATTGATTTTTTACCAACGGAGTACCCTTTATGATAGAGTGTGTAACCCATAATCGCTGTAAATGTTGTCTGAATAATCAATGGAAGTAAAGCAGCAACTGCTGAACCTGCCAAAGCAAAGGGAATGAAGATACCCATCAATATGGGACGTAAAGTACCATAATCAATCGTGTCCCCGATACCAGCAATGGGTCCCATCAAACCAGTTTTAATTCCTGTAATTACTTCTTCACTAACTTCATCTTCCTCTTCTTCAGTCACTTCTTCCGATTTGGATGCAGCTTTTTCCTCTAACGCAATGGTAATACCACTTATAACAGACCCCCAATTACATTGTGTGTTGTACATCGTTAAATGTCTTTGCAATGCTGCAGCTAGGTCCTCTTTATTTTTATATAGTTTTTCTAATATTCCTGACATAGCTCCGCAGAAAGCCAAGGCCTGTAAACGTTCATAGCTGTTAGACACTTCTGAGTAAGCAAACCATCTGATCCACGATTTTGTAATATCTGTTTTGGTAATTTTTTCGGGCTCTAACTTTACAATTTCCTGATTCATTATTACCCCTCCCTCTGCTCTTTAATTGGTTGAAAATGAGTGTAAATAGCTGCCATGCAAAATCCAAATATTGCGACTCCTACGATACTGATTCCTGTGTAGGCTACAACGAAGAATCCAATGATGAAAAAGGGAATATAGTTTCTCTTACCAATAATAACCATTGTTAAAGCAAATCCTAATGCTGGTAATATATTTCCCGCTATACCAAGTCCTTGTAATACCCACTGTGGAACTGAACTCATGAAAGTCTGTACTGCATCAACACCATATAAGTTTGCTAAAAATGCTGGGATAAAACGGATAGGAAATGCACAGATCAGCGGATAAACGAATGCTAGCCGCCTTATGCCTGCTGCATCTCCTTCTTCTGCACGTTTGTCTGCTATATGAACGAGACCTGTAAATAATGTTCTTCTAAGCTCGTCTAGCAGAACTCCAAGTAGTCCAATGGGAACAGCAATGGCCACTGCTATTTCCGGACCAACATGTGCCTGAATTGCAAGAGGGATCGCCACACAAGCTGCTAGTGCTTCATCTGTTGGAATATTTCCACCAGGAGCAATTGCACCAAGATACATCATCTGTAGTGTACCACCCATAATTAATGCTGTTTCCATATCCCCAAAAATTAGTCCAATAAATACTGATAATGACAATGGCTGCCGTATTAACATTGAGAACCCATACCAAACTCGGTTTGTTGCCATATAATACAATAGACCGATCAATGCTGCTTGAATAATCATTTTTTCATCTTCCTTTCCTAGTTACATTTTTTTGAGAATATCTTTTAAACTTGCTGCTGTTTCTTCAGGAACTGTCTGAAAAAATATTTCTGAGCCAGCGGCACTTATTTTCTGAAGTTTTTCTGCATCATCATCGTTTAATGTGATTTGGTTATAAACAACTTTTCTTCCTGGCCCTGCTCCGAGGCCTCCAATTTGTAATCGTTTTAACGGAATACCTTTTTCCGCTGCTTCCAAGGCAGTGGAAACTGTTTTGAAAAGAATTAACACACTACCATTACC
>JARBUM010000178.1 GCA_029239675.1 Pelosinus sp.
CATTCTAAATTTGCCGAAACAATAGTAGGTGCATTAAGTGGATTTCTTGCCACAACGACAAGTATAAATGGTCCACCCGTGGTTATGTATTATCTTAATTCAAAAGCAGAGAAAGACAAGAAATTATTTCGGGCGAACCTTACTCGATATTTCTTTTTGATAAACATAGCATCGATCATCATATCTTATCTGTCTGGTACATTAAAGATTACGCAATTATGGTTTCACACATTACTATCGATCCCCGCATTATATATCGGATTCTATCTTGGAGAGAAGTTTTTTTATCAAATAAAAGCGGACACTCTGAGGCAAGGGTCATTACTAATGATTTTAATCAGTAGCATACTAATTCTTTGCTCTGTGCTGAGTTAGTCTTTCCCACAAATGAGTCACGTCATCGAAATGTATCCTGGATACTTATTCGAAAACTATCGACTTAGATTTGCTATGTGTCCTACAATAAGAGAGACTGTAAAGGAGCGATGAATAATGACTGAATTAAAAAAAATGAATAACACAGAATTACAAAAGTATCACTCTTCCTTATCCCGTAGCTATGAGGAGATGCAAGCTCAAAAACTTAAACTAGATATGTCCCGTGGAAAGCCTTGCACGCAGCAATTAGATCTTTCTGCCGATCTTATGAATTGTCTCAATAAAGCTGATTATATAGCTGTCAATGGGGCTGATTGTCGAAATTACGGCGGAGTGGATGGCATTCCAGACGCAAAAAAACTTCTTGCCTGGTTTCTAGAAGTACGCCCCGAAGAAGTGATTATCGGTGGGAATTCTAGTTTAACAATGATGTATGATCTCATCACAAAAGCTATGCTACATAAAATTCCTGGCAGTGAAACACCTTGGAGCAAACTGCCACAGGTAAAATTTCTCTGCCCTAGCCCTGGTTACGATCGGCATTTTGCCATTTGTGAAAACTTAGGAATTGAAATGATCACCATCAACTATCAGGCTGACGGGCCTGATATGGATGAAGTGGAAAAACTAGTAGCCACTGATTCAGCCATCAAAGGTATCTGGTGTGTACCTAAATACAGCAATCCTACTGGCATTACCTATTCAGATATAGTAGTAAAGCGTTTGGCAGCAATGTATACCAAAGCTCCAGATTTTCGAATTATCTGGGATAATGCCTATACAGTGCATCATTTGACTGACAGTCCTGATCCATTACTTAATATTCTTGAGGCTTGCCGTCAAGCAGGAAACCCTGACCGGGTTTTTGAATTTTGCTCTACTTCCAAAATTAGTTTTCCTGGTGCCGGTCTTGCCATGCTAGCCAGTAGTGAAAACAATGTAAATTGGCTCAAAAGACAAATCAGCGTCCAAACCATTGGACCAGATAAACTCAATCAATTACGTCATGTCCGTTTCTTTAAAGATCAGGCTGGAATCGAAAGCCACATGCGTCAACATGCGGCCATTATCAAACCTAAATTTGATTTAGTATTAGAAATCTTAGAATCCAAACTTGGAGATAAAAACCTAGCCTCTTGGAGTAAACCGCAAGGTGGTTATTTCATTAGCCTAGATACCCTGCCTGGTTGTGCACAAAAGATTGTTGCCAAGGCTGCAGCTGCCGGAATAATACTTACCCCGGCAGGCGCTACCTTCCCTTACGGCAAAGACCCAGAAGATAAAAACATTCGTATCTCCCCTACTTTCCCACCTTTATCAGAATTACAGCAGGCGATGGAACTCTTTACGCTCTGTGTAGAACTAGTCAGTGTCGAACAAGAATTGACAAAGAGAGGTCTCTAGAATTTAAAAGTTATGTGTTTATCTAAGGAAAAACATACGGAGTAGTATTTGCTGTAATTGGCTTGATCCACGTAACTTTAACAACAGGAACAAGTTTCCCCTCATGCTCACTAGTTTCTATAATACCTTGAATTTGATACCAACTTCCATTGGTATATTCGGCTGCATTATTAATTTCGCACAAAACGCCAGAAGGAAGAGCATCTGCCACACAACAGCCAACGACAAATCGAATTAAAGAAAAATGATCTTGAGGTGTCGATGCATCTTTAAAGATAAAGCCCTTCATATCAATTTCCTTGCCTACATACTCTTGAGGAAAATGATAAAGTTCAGACATTACTTCAATAAAGTTATTATCAGAAACTTTGATTAAGTTTGTTTTCCGAAGCTCAGGTGCCAATGGTCGATAATCTTTTTTAGAAATTTCAGTGATAATTTGATTATTCAATCCTTTATTATTAACTAAACTTGCGTTAAGTGAAGTATTGGGTAATATCAAAGCGATCAACAAAGTAAAAACAAACGGCAAATATCTCCAATACCGATCGCACTGCTTAGGTTCATCTGTAGAATTGTTCCAAGTCTTTTTTAAATTCCAACATTGCAGTAAAAACATCATAAAAAGTAGACCATCGGATAGTTCTATTAACGTTATAATTCTAGGATGAACATATAAAGTTAATTGATCGGTAATAATTAACGAAAATAATAATAAAACAAATCCTAATAATATTAAGGCTTTTGCTAAACCATCTTTGTTTAATTGCGACATTTTCCTCTGTCTCCTTTCTATATATTAATAAACAAATACGTTCCCATGGCGCATAATAGTGAAACTATAACAACCAGAAAAACTACAAATCTTAAGCGAAAGGCATGCGAAAGCATCAATATATTTTTGATATCGATCATAGGACCAAACACCATAAATGCAACTAATGCCCCAGTAGTAAAACTAGTGTTAAATGAGGAAGCAATAAAGGCATCGGCAGTGGAACATACCGAAATTGAAAAAGCAAAGAACATCATTACGATAATTGACAAGAAGGGTTCATGACCAACAGTTAATAGTGATGCTCGTGGTATAAAAGTCTGTGCCACCGCACCTAAAAAAGACCCAATGATTAAGTACTTGCCCATTTCAAAAAATTCACTACATGCGTCATCTAAAACATTCAAAAACTTTTCGCGTAGCGTTATTTTATGCTCAGTATGAGAATGACACACACAACAACAATCGTGATCGTGGTCATGATTATGATCATGGGTAGATTGTACATCCTTTAGCTCCGTACCAGTAAATACTTCACTGACGAGCGCCGAAGTAATATAGGCTATTAAAAAAGCAATCCCCAGCCTCGCTGCAGCTATGCCAATACTATTAAACGCAAATGCTGTAGCAGTAGCCACTACTGGATTAATAATAGGCGCAGAAAGCATAAAGGCTACCGCACAATATAATGGTACCCCTTTTTTTACTAGCCTGCGAACAATTGGTACCATCCCACAATCACATGCTGGGAAAATCATACCGAATAGACATGACAGCACAATGCTAGACATTTTATCTTTTGGTAACACTCTCTGAATCAGTTCTTCGGAAACAAAATTGTGTAATACTGACGAAACGATTACACTGATTAAAATAAAAGGCAATGCCTCAATTATTATCCCTAAGAATATTGTTTTAAAATTAAGAATAACTTGCCACGTATTTAAGTCGAATATCTCCAAATTAATCCTCCTCTATTTACTTTAAGCAAATAAAAATTTCTAAAAATATATCATAAATCACAATAAGTAAACAAGTAAATAAGAATATTACGATTTGTACATTGTAATCTATTAAGAAAGAACTAGCAACCTAAAAATCTATTTATAAAAATATTATTTAGTCTATCTGCTGAAATTTTTATATTAAAACAAAAGACATAACTAACATTGATCCTCTTCATCATGTTAGCTATGTCTTCTTTGATTTTTTTCATCAACAAATAAATTTTTCTGTTCATTTTCTTGGAACGTTATGTGATACTATCCTAACTACAAATTTTCTAGTGATTTGCTATTTGGAGACAAGAGACTGTCACTTTCTCTTCAGCGGGATGGTCGTTTATTTGCAAAAGCATATAAACTCATTTATCTGCACCTTCTAAAAATTCTATTTCATTCTTAAACTGTGGTAAGTATTTTTTGTGCGCAACTAGCATTTCATCTAAAATTTTTTGTGCTATTTTACCACTTGGGACAAGCGGATTGATTGTAAATGCTTGTAACGCAGTACTATAATCTCCTGTTACCGCAGCTTTAATCGTGGTGAGTTCCATGTCTTTCATTTGTTGCAATAATCCTCTGCTTGAAGAGTCAAAAGCTCCCCATGAAAGTGGAACTGGACCGTTAGCAGTAATGATAGAACTTACTTCAACAACTACATCATCTGGCAGTTCTGAAATAGCACCATTATTTTTCGTACTTACTACCATCTGACTACGCTTATCATTATATATAGAAGTAATTAATTCACAGGCTGCATCAGAATAGTAAGCCCCTCCACGTTTGGCAAGTTGTGGTGGTTTTATGCTTAAGTCAGGATCTTTGTAAAGTTCAAATAACTCTGCTTCTGTACGTTTTACTACTTCCGCTCGAGTTTCGCCTTTAGAAAAGGCTTCTAACTCCTCTTTCAACATATCGTCTGTAATATA
>JARBUM010000179.1 GCA_029239675.1 Pelosinus sp.
ATAGCTGCTGGCAGTAGAGGTTGATTCTTTGGAGGTAATTCATGATTAGTATTGTTGAGAATTGCGGTATAAAGCGAAAGGTAGTAATAGGGTTTCGCTTAAAATGTGAAAAATGCGGAGCGGAACAAGTGGAGATAATCAACCACCGTGCCTGTGAAATGGCAGAGGCTTGTAGTAATAATACTGTTGAATTACATTGCCTGGCCTGTGATAGTGCAGCAATATTAGTTGAATAAGATTTGAAAAGCGATTGCCAAAGGGCAATCGCTTTTTCTATGGTAAGTTTTAAGCCCCTATTCCACAGATTCCATTATATGAATAAAGTTAGATTCCTCAGCAAAAGTTAATGTGCCAACTCTAGGAATAATCACTAGTATTTCAAAGTTTTATTTGAAATGACTAATTCTGTATTGTTGTTAATTCACCGTTAGTGAAGTATAGGTAGGAGTTTAATCCATAGACCCATTGCTCAGAAGCACCTCTAGAGTTGGTGGTCCTGTTTACCGATTTTGGTTTTCCCCAGCTCATAAGGCACATTTCTTTACTAAATCCAACACGAACACCGCGATTTCTTATTACTTCCCAAGTTTCATCTGACAAATCATATAACTCATATGGATTTTGTATAAATGCTACCACATCGAGTACTGATTCTGGAGTTTGACCAAGGTTGAGGTATTTATTAAATGGTTGCTTCCAAGTAATTGTTGTGTCATCCTCACGTTGAGCAGAGAATTGAACACCTTTAAAATCAGAATCAACTTTTGCTTGCGTTATAACAAGGCGTTCGAGATGTTTAACACCTAAGTTTCTCAGTAGATAGTGATTAGCATTATTCGCCCAAATTGATCGTTCAACTAAAGCATTAAAATCATTTATGATTTGATTGCGAGTATCTTTTTCGGTTTCGACGTAGAAGGGGAGAGTATCATCGAAAGTTCTTGCTTACCCGTTAACTATTGCCCCGGACTTCGGTCTGGGGCTTTTTTTATTTTAGTACTTTGCTGGAATTATCATTGTCAGCCCAAGAGACCTCAACGGTTACTGTTCTTATGCCCATAGGATCACCTGGATCACTGATTAAAATAATGTTGCGTACTGTAAGCTGCATTCTTTCAAGTTCTTCACGCAGAGCGAGCTCGGTTTGAACATCATTTTTGATGCCATAAATTGTATCCTCGACTCTAACATCGGTTTTACCGTTCTTCGTTGCTTTCTTCGCTTCATCTACAATAAGCGTAATGAAGTCCGAAATCAGCTCATAAATCGCATTAGTTGCCAAGCTCCGCAGGTGATCGGCAAAATTGCCATCTGGATCATTCGTCCGACCTAAAATATAGTCAGTGGTTACTCCGAAATGAGTAGCTAATCTTTCGATGTTTTTAATAGTCGGTTCTCTATCACCTGTTTCATAATATTGAAGTGCGCGCTCGGTTACTTTCAGATAGCTAGCTA
This sequence comes from Pelosinus sp., assembly GCA_029239675.1. Taxonomy (GTDB): domain Bacteria; phylum Bacillota; class Negativicutes; order DSM-13327; family DSM-13327; genus Pelosinus. The sequence goes on from JARBUM010000179.1 coordinate 1,456, forward strand.
AATCTTTTTGGGACTCGCCCTTACCTTCTCGTAATTCTTTTAGTCGTTTGTGGAATTTGGCCATATGGACTCCCCCTTCTGTTTCAACATACGAACAATTAGTTCGTGAACATTTTGTTCATAATACTATATAATTGGGAATATTGCAAGGGGGTATTTATATTTTATTACCGCTTTACAAAACAGAACGTTTGTTCTAAAATAACTATACAAAACATATGTTCTCATAAAGGGGAAATAAGATGAGTAAAACATTTATAGGAGTAATAGCTGAACATGACGAAGAAGGCAGAGTAAAACCACTCTCAATCCGGTGGGAAGACGGGCGAGTATTTAGTGTAGATAAGGTATTAGACGTAAGAGTGGCAGCATCTCTCAAAGTAGGAGGTCAGGGCATGCGTTATACCTGTAGAATACATGGGAAAGAGGTATTTCTGTTTTGTGATTCTGGTCAATGGTTCATAGAAAGCTGAAAGCACCGTCTTACCTTAATTGGTAGGGCGGTGCTCTATTTTGGGATTGACTATGAAGGGGCGACAAAGAAAAATCCACTCGTAAGCGTGAGTAGATAGTTTGGATTATTGGTACTGTTGCGGGAGGGTATTTGCTTAACCGATAATTTTTACACTGACGGTGTTACGAAATGCTGATAAAAATAAGTAGATTATGTACAGAGAATTTTAGGGGAATCTGTACGGATAAAGAATGAGGGATATTATTCACAAAAAATCTTTAAAAAGAACAAATGTTCTATATGGCACAAACAGAAAATATGTTCTGGAGAAGCAAACAAAATTAATAAGAGGATCTTAGTTGTGCGGGATTAAAATGAAATTTTGGAGGTATGTGAAAATGGCAAGAACATTTACTTGTAATGAAGAGATCATCGTGGTATCGAAAGGAACAGAGGATATTGGTAAGCTTGCTATGCTTGGTAATGATGGGAAATTTGATCCTAGTGTTATTCCTGAAATGTCTGCTAAAAAATTAGTGCGGACCATTGTTTCAAGGGAAGAGCCACAAGCAATTCAGTACGGCGTAGCGACACCTATTAGTTTTGACAATATAATAAATGATAATGCAGGTGGTTTTAGTATTGAAGATCCGACTAAGATTTCCATAAAAGAAGAAGGAATATACAGTTTATGTGCTAATGTTAGGTGGGCAGTGGGAACTACTCAGGATCAACTTGGAATAACTATCTATGTCAATGACAATCCAGTCGCTTATGATATTATTGCAAATTATAAAGGAACAGGGGCGACTATGTGTGGTTCTTGCTCGCTTTGTTATCCTCTAGAAACTAACGATAATATCAGATTGGAAGTATGGCAATACGCATCACCAACGACATTAAATACCTATCCCAAACTTGTCAATTTGAGTGTCGTAAAAATGGGAGATTTGTAATAATTGCGCTCTGAAGAGCGTATGGTGAAACCGGTATACAGGACTATTTAAAAGGTCCAAGGATATCCCGGTTTGGAAAATATCAAATTAAGAGGAGGTGCTTAGTATGACAGAATTTAATTGTAATTTATCAACAGTAATCCATGAGCTTCAGGAAGCAGTAAAAGCTGCTAAACCTTCTTCGATGTAAATAACCCTTCGAGATTTGTTTGTAAAGATCCTGGTATATACAGACTTTCGGCAGTAGTTCGTTTTAAGAATTAGTCTGGTGGAGTTCGAAGTATTGGCCTAATAAAAAATCGAAGAGCAGAAACATTTTTTCTTGATCAAGATATTCGACAGCCAGTAGTTATACACAGGCATCAACGACTAGTTTCGTTAATTGTATCTATAAATTAAAGGCTTCAGATTACATTGAAGTTATTGGAGTTACTCTCGACAACAATGTCAATATAGCAACGTTTCCAATTGAAGATTTTAGTGTTTGTTTTAGTGTGGAAAAGATTAGTGAATAATACTCTCATAAGCCTCGGACTTCGGTCTGGAGCTTTTTTATTTTGTGTTACGAAATGCAAATACATAAGTAGACTATATACAGCTAATTTTACAGCAATTTTTGTGATAAGTTGTACGGATAAAGAATGAAGTACAATTCAATTTAAATTTAGGAGGAATTTGTGAAGTGGCAAGAACCTTTAGTTGTAATGAAGAGATCATCGTAGTATCCAAAGGAACAGAAGACATCGGAAAATTAGCCATGCTTGGTAATAATGGAAAGTTTGATCCGAGCGTTATCCCAAGCCTTAGTGGCGGTATTCCGGCGGGAGCAATTCAATACTTTGCTATGGATGTAATCCCAGAAGGATGGCTTAAAGCAAATGGTCAAGCAGTTCAGAGGAGTAAATATGCATCATTATTTAAAGCTATTGGCGAAAAGTTTGGTGGAGGCGATGGTAGTACAACCTTTAATTTACCAGACTTACGTGGCGAATTTATCCGAGGATGGGACGATGGGCGAGGGGTAGATACAGGCCGTACTTTTGGTACCTCCCAAGGAAGTCAAAATCAGCAGCACACACATACTGCAACCGCTGTGGCTTCTGGAGAGGGGTATGCAAATGGTGAAACATCAAATAGTAGTCTTTTCGTTTTAAAGTATCAAACTCCTTATCAAAAACTTGGCACAGCTCCAAGTGTGGCAGGTATTTCCAGTGAGGGAGGTTCGGAATCTAGTCCTCGCAACTTCGCCCTACTTGCTTGCATCAAATATTAAAACTATTAGCTACAGTCGATAATTCTCGCAATCTAAAGTGCCTAAGATAGACCGTTTATTATCGCCCCAGGCTTCGGTCTGGGGCTTTTTTATTTTATGTGTTACAAAGTGCAAATAAAAAATAAGTAGTTTATGTACAACTAATTTCACAGCAATTTTATAAGTAAGTTGTACGGATAAAGAATGAGGCTGTAAATCAATTTAAGTTTTGGAGGAATGTAAATGGCAATAATAGGACAAGCATTAACAGCGCCAGAGGTAGGGTGGAGAAGATTTGACAATGCAGATAGTAATATAACATACGACTCTTCTTCCGAATGGAGTAAGTT
>JARBUM010000049.1 GCA_029239675.1 Pelosinus sp.
TAATTCATCTAATATTCCTTCAATAGTCATAAAACCTCTCCCCATTCGGTATACTTATCAATGCATTGTTGTGCATAAATCACCACTTTAATACTTTACTAAAAGCTAGATTTTTTTAATGCGACTAGTAATCCTATCTTCTACACCTTTAGGTACTAATCCTGTAATAGAGCCACCAAAACTAGCTAGTTCTTTTATTCCACTTGAACTTATAAAAGAATACTCACTACTAGTCATCATAAATACAGTTTCTAAAGTAGGATCAATTTTTTTTATTAATAGCGCCCGTTGAAATTCATATTCAAAATCACTTAATGCTCTTAAACCTCTGACGATTATATTAGAATTTTGCTGATGAGCATATTCGTTAAGCAAACCTGAAAAAGAATCAATCCGGATATTGGGAATATGTTTAGTTGTTAACGTTAATAATTCTACTCGTTCTGCCATATCAAAAAGAGGCTGTTTATTCGGATTATGAAATACCGCTATGATTAATATATCAAATAATTTACTCGCCCTCTCAAAGATATCAATATGACCATTCGTTACTGGATCAAAGCTTCCTGGACAAATCGCAATGCGCACTATTTAACCTCCTGATTAGTAATATATAACAAGAAACTGATTAATGTTTCTCCATATTTTTCAACACGTCTTAATTGTAAATTACTCCATTGATCTGTTATTTTTTCATGCTTAGAGTGTTCTATAACTAGTATTCCCTGTGGTTTCAGTAGTGACGTGTTCTCAATTTTTTTTAACACAATTTCAACGAGCCCTTTATTATAAGGAGGGTCACAAAAAATTAGATCAAATGAGCGACTAGTTTCTACAAATCTATCTAAAGCTCTTATTACATCATTTTTATAAATTTCAGTTTGCTCAATCAATCTAGTTCGTCGAGCATTCTCTTTGATAATTGTAATACTATCAATACTATTGTCAATAAATACGGCTTCTATAGCACCACGACTCAATGCCTCTAAACCCAAATTTCCAGTTCCTGCAAATATATCAAGTACATGAGCATCAATTACAATATCGCCAAGTATATTAAAGACAGACTCTTTAACCCTATCAGTAGTAGGTCTAGTTCCAAGACCACGCGGCGCATCCAATTTTATACCTTTGGCACTTCCAGTTATTATTCTCATCTCAAATCCCCTATAATACATGTTTTATTGTAACATATTTTTATAGTATACTACATATTTTTTACTATACAACCATTATAATACATTATATAGTTTACAAAAACTTTTAGATTAATAAAATAAATAATATCATTTTTGTGATTTTCTAAACATATGATATTATTATGTGTATATTTCTATAAAGAGGTGCTCTATGTCTAATGGATTAATACGCCCTTTCTTTATTATCGTTTTTTGTATTGTAATTATGATTACTTTATATAGTTCTTTTGGAAAATCATATCGTACAATACCATTTAATATGAATACAAATTATTGGTTAACTGTAGTCTTGCTTCCTTTAGATAGTCGACCACCTTGTACACAATTCGTGGAACAGCTAGCTCACATAGCAGGAATTAAATTATTACTACCACAGCCAGAATTATTAGATAACTATAAAGTTTCAGCTAATAAACAAGAGCTGCGAATGTGGTTAAGTCAAGCAAGTAAGCAAGCGGATGCAGCTATTATTTCAACCGATATGCTTATCCATGGAAGTTTATTGGCTTCTCGTCTTTCCAGTGGAACAATCGACGATACTAAGGAAGTATTAGAGTTACTTACAAGAATACATCAAGATAATACTCATTTGAAAATGTATGTCTTTAATATAATTCCACGTTTATTAATTGCAGATAATCAAGATAATATTGCTTTTCAAAAAAATATGTTAAAGTATTCTGTAATAAAAGATCAAGCTTATACTTTTGAAAATACGGAAGATATAAAAAAAATAGCCTCATTAGAGGAACAAATACCGGCTGCTGTTATAAAACATTACATAGCTATGTATGAGAAAAATACTGCTCTAAATTCAACATTAATGGATATGGTAGAACAAGGCGTACTGGCTGGCTTAGTTATTGGACAAGATGATGGTCAACCCTTTGGCATTCCTAATAGTAGTAAACAACAATTGCAATATCAATTGACACAAAAACCATCATTAGCAAATAAGGTATTTATTACTCGTGGTACTGATGAAGTGGCTATAAGCCTATTGGGACATATTGCTATGAAGTTTTCTAATTATCACCCAAAAGTATTTGTAATCTATTCCAATCAAGATGCCGCCCAGATTATAATGCCCTTTATGCCACATACGGTAGCAAAAACCGTACAGGAAAAAATTGAAATTTCTAATGCAATAGAAGTCAATACTATAGAGGAAGCTGATTTTATCCTTTATGTTCATGTTGGTACTAAGAACAATAAATCAGCATTTTCTTCGGCAGCTGAGCAACTTGAGGGTCTAATGAATCAAGGATATAAAGTAGCCTTGGTCGATTTAACAGAAAATTTTCAGATTTCAGAGACCCTATTACCCGTACTATTAGCACAAGATATCGCTATACCTAGGCTTATTGCCTACGCAGGATGGAATACTACAAGTAACTCCATTGGAACGGCTATTACTCAAGCTTGTATTTTTACTAAAGCATTAACTAAAGAGACTAATTTACCAGAGACCATGACTTTATACAAAGATAATTTAGAATTTTTGACTGCACGATTTTTGGATGACTTATATTATCAAAAAGAAATTAATCCTTACGTTAATAAGCAATTACAAAGATCGCACATGGATCCGTATAATTTAGAAAACTCTTATTATCAAATGAATGATAAAGTGCAAAAGATGATGTTAAGTAAAGGCAAGCGATTGTTACGTGAAGGATTAAGTAATTATCCAATTACAATTCATACTAGCCAAGGGTTACAACAAATCGCTATAACCGATTTACACATAAAAACGCACTTACCTTGGCGGCGTACATTTGAAATATGGGTAGAACCAACATTATCTATAGTAGTTATAGAATAACAAAAAGAGAAAACAACTAAACTAATAGTTGCTTTCTCTTTTTATATATTAAAGTTATATTCTTTTATAATATCCGTCGTGCTCCAAGATATCTGGCTTGATAATAAGACTTTGATAAAGCAGTTATAGTTACTTTTTTTGCGGCAGAACTAGCATGAATAAACTGATCGTTACCAATATACATTCCGACATGGGATGGGCCTGGCTCATAGGTACTAAAAAAAACTAGATCTCCCATTTTTAGCTCGGATGGATTTATAGTTACTCCAACTTTAAATTGTTCATCAGCCATACGGGGCATAAAAATTCCATATTGGCTAAAAATATAATAAATGAAACCTGAGCAATCAAATCCACTTGGAGAAGAACCGCCCCATTGATAAGGAACACCAATAAATCTTTGTGCAAATAGTCCTAGATCTCTTCCTGGTCCTCTTGCGATTTGGCTTCGGCTGCCATTAGCCCCTGTTTTGTATTGATGCAATGCAGATAAGGTTTGCGCGCCGACAATGCCATCGGGCTCAAGATTGCAAGCTTCTTGAAATTTGATAACAGCAGACAAAGTATTAAGGCCAAAGTTTGCATCAAGCTCTCCAAAGTAGAAGGAAAAATCCTGCAATTTAGTTTGTAATAAATATACAGAGTCGCCTGACATGCCTTGCTTTAATGTTAAATTCTGTGCTTGTGCAGAACCATATGCCGTAAAAAGAAATAAAAGCGCAATTATTTTAAATATTCTCAATATTAATTCTCCTTACAATTTTATTGACAAGTTTATACAATATAGTTATAATCTATATTTGTGAGTATAGACTATAACATTATTTAGTGGCTCTTTAACCATCTATTACTTAGGGGCATAGCCAAGTTGGTAAGGCACGGGACTTTGACTCCCGCATGCGTTGGTTCGAGTCCAGCTGCCCCTGCCATTTTGAATGTGATTTTCGGTGAAGGTCACATGTTTAATTAGTAATTCAGAATAGCATCTAGTATTTTTACTAGGTGCTGTTTTTTTTATAATTATATTACTACTGCAAGTTTTGTACTATAGAAGTACAAAACTTTTTCCAATTATGCTCAATACATCTAAGCTTATTCGATTTTTAAATAAAAAGCAAGTGATCTTACTATCACTTACTACTTACCTTACGAGTAAGGACATTATTACAACTCATACCATATCGCCAGAGGGTTATATTTCTTTATTTAAGCAGTCCTCCCTTTTTTTACTTTTATTACCATATAATATTAAGTAAAAAGGAGAAAAATCCTTTAATTTTTATATATTTTTTTCTGCTAAGATCTGACATAAGAAATGCCTAAATTTTAAAATACAGAAAGAGCAGACTCATTAAATGAGTCTGCTCTTAGAAAGCCAATTTAATGTTCCTCGCTTTTTTCCTTTTTGCTAGTGGCAATAATCATTTCTGCAATGCGTTGGGGTACTTCTTCATAGTGAGAAAAGTTTAAATCAAAGTAACCGCGCCCCTGAGTAATGGAGCGTAAATCAATAGCGTATCTAAACATCTCAGACATAGGAACTTGTGCCTTAATAATACCCGTGCCTTCACTAATGGGTTCCATTCCTTGAATACGACCACGTTTACCGTTTAGATCAGCAATTACATCTCCCATAAAGGAATCTGGTACATTAATTTTTACATTGCAAATTGGCTCTAATAATGCTGGTTTTGCTTGTAAAGCCCCTTTACGTAAAGCCATAGTACTAGCAATTTTAAATGCCATTTCAGAAGAGTCAACGTTATGATAAGAACCATCATATAAGGTTACTTTTATATCTACCATTGGATAACCACCCAAAACACCACCCATTAATGCCTCACGCACACCCTTTTCAACAGCAGGAATGTATTGGCGTGGCACTGAGCCACCAAAAATAGAATCCACAAATTCAAAATTAGTACCTACAGGTAACGGGTCTAGTTGTAACCATACATGACCATATTGACCATGTCCGCCACTTTGTTTTTTATGTTTTCCTTCCACTTTGACTGTACCACGAATTGTTTCACGATAAGGAACCTTTGGGTCCGATAAGATTACATCAACACCAAATTTTCGTTTCATGCGTTCAGCCATAATATCCGTATGTAATTCCCCTATACCACTAATCAATAATTGTTTTGTTTCCACATTTTTTATCACTTTAAGTGTTTTATCTTCATCCATAAGACGGTTTAATGCATTTCCTATCTTATCTTCATCACCTTTATTTTTTGCTTCAATGCACATAGTAAACATAGGTTTAGGATATGTAATAGGCTCAAAAACAATAGGTTTCTCCTTATCACATAAGGAATCACCCGTTGCTGTTTCCTGTAATTTAGCTACAACAGCAATGTCACCAGCATGTATAACACTTAATGTATCTTGGTGTTTACCACGTAAAGTAAAAACATTACCGATTCTTTCTATTTTATCTTTAGTGGCATTATAGATGGTACTATCAGGTTTCATAGTGCCTGAAAATACACGTATATAACTAAGACGTCCAACAAAAGGGTCAGCAGTAGTCTTAAATACGATTGCCGAAAAACTATCCGAAGTTATTCGTTCTACAACTTCTTTAGAGATAGGATTCATACCTAAGAAACTACTAGTTTCTGAAGAGGGAATATAATCTAATATTGCATTCATAATTTGTTGAATGCCAATATTCTTGTATGCAGCACCACACATAACAGGAAAAATCTTTGATTGATAAATACCTTTAGCTAATCCTTTTTTTATTTCATCATCCGATAATTCTTCACCATCTAAATATTTCGCTAAAAGCCCATCATCAGTTTCAGCTGCAGCATCAATCAACAGTTGGCGTAATTCCAAAGCCTTTTCTTTTAAATCATCTGGAACATCTTCTTCTGAAATTTGAAATCCTTGGTTATTAGAAGGTATGATCGCCTTCATTTTTACTAGATCAACGATACCTCTAAAACTTTCTTCTGAGCCAATTGGTATCTGAATTGGTAAAACAGTAGGACCAAATTTATTTTGCAAGTCTTGAATAACGCTATAAAAATCAGCGTTTTCGCGATCCATTTTATTTATAAATGCCATACGAGGCAAATTCAGCTCACTGGCATATGTCCATGCTTTTTCAGTCTCTACCTCAACGCCGGAAGCAGCACATAACACTATCAGAGTACTATCCACAGCTCTTAATACACTTTTTACTTCTCCAACAAAATCAGCATAGCCAGGGGTATCAATGAAGTTAATTTTGTGATCTCGCCATTCACATGGTGCTAAGGCCGCACTAATAGTAACTTTACGTTTGATTTCTTCAGGCTCAAAATCTGTAACTGTCGTACCATCATCTACACGTCCTATACGAGTTATTGCTCCAGCGTTAAACAATAAAGACTCTGTAACACTTGTCTTGCCTGCTCCACCATGAGCTACAATTCCCACATTTCTAAGCTTATCACTTCTGTACTCTTTCAAATTAATTCCCCCTATATTAATTTAGTCAATTTCCCATACTAATTTAATATAACTTTTTTTTACAATTCTCTATTAAGACTGAACATTCCTTCTTTTCAGTCTATTTATCATAAAAATTAATAACCGCCTATGATAGGCGGTTATTTTTCTGAAAAATTATGAGTTTTTACAAAATAGTTGCATGATTTTACGCAGTGGCTTAGGTATTGACATAACATAAATTCGTAAAGGTTTCACCGCGTTCGCCTCCCCTATTACTTAACATGACACACACATTATATATTTATATTGTATGCAGAAATAGGAGCATTGGTGTATTTATATAATTATTAATCCTGAGCAAGTTCAGCCCTCGATAGCATAAAGCATAAATCCGATAAACGATTTAAAGCTATTAAAACCTGCTCATTTACAACTTCTTGTTTAGATAATTTAATAACCTGCCGTTCTCCTCTTCTGGTCGTCGTCCGAGCTAAATCCAAAGCAGCAGCTCCAGCATTACCTCCTGGAACAATAAACTCATTCAATGGAGGTAACTGAGCATCAATGGTATCAATATATTGTTCCAACTGTTTTACATGTTCTTCTTTAATATAATGTGTATCTTTATTTATACTCGCAAGATCAGCCATAACCATCATGAGCATTTTCTGTAAGTTGTAAATGATATCTTTAGTATCATCTTTGCAACACCACACTCTTGCTAATCCTAAAGCTGAATTTATTTCATCAACCATTCCATAAGCTTCTACTCGAATACTATCTTTCTCAATCCGTTCCCCAGTCAATAAACCAGTAGTCCCTTTATCTCCAGTTTTAGTATACACTTTCATAATAAAATTTCTCCTTCTCTTCTCATATTATAAATAAATTTCATTTTCATTAAAAAAAACTTTGATTTCTCTTTCTGCACTTATTAGACTATCAGAGCCGTGAATGATATTGTTTCTAATATTTAAAGCGAAATCTCCACGAATAGTGCCTGCTGTTGCATCAATTGGATTTGTTGATCCCATCATGCCCCTAGAAGCATGAATCGTATTTTCTCCAGCAATAACCATAGCAATAAGAGGACCCGAGATAATAAAGTCAACCAAATCTTGAAAGAATGGCTTTTCCTTATGATCCTGATAATGAATTGCGGCTTGCTCTTTCGTTAATTGTAACATTTTCATAGCAGCAATTTGAAAACCACGCTTTTCAAAGCGATCAATAATTTGACCACATACTCCTCTGGCGATAGCATCTGGCTTTAATAAAAGCAATGTCTTTTCCATAACAATCACCTCTTTCACTTTTTTAGCGATAATGTAATGATTCTTTATAATAATTAAGGGCAGATTGTCTAATATTCTTAATTTCTTCTTCGGTTACTGTCCGTATTACTTTTCCAGGTGCCCCCATAACCAAGGAGTTTGGTGGAATTTTTTTGTTCTCAGTAATAAGACATCCTGCGCCAATAATACAATTTTCTCCGATTTCCACATAACTTAAGATGGTAGATCCCATACCAATAAGACAATTACTTCCTATGTGGCAAGCGTGTAAGATTACTCCATGCCCAACAGTAACATAATCCTCTATAATGGTTTCATGATCGTGCATTACGTGAATCGTAGAATTATCCTGAATATTAGTATAGTTTCCAATACGAATTGGGTGTACGTCACCACGAATTACTGTGTTAAACCATATATTAGCATGGGAGGCAATTGTAACATCACCAATAATATATGCACCATTTGCTAAGAATACATTATCATCAATTTTGGGTACCACCCCTTTGTAGGGTATCAAATTGTTTCTCATCATCTAATTCACCAACTCTTTATATTTATTGGCATCTAAACTCTTTATTATAGCCAGTAATAATTCGATTGCAGACTGATAGTCATCTCTATGTATAATGCTGTTATGACTATGTATATAACGTGTAGGAATACTTAAAACTAAACTAGGTACTCCTCCTGAATGGAGATGAATACGTCCAGCATCAGTACCGCCACCTTCTGTAAATTGTAGTTGATAAGGAATATGATTTTGCTCAGCAATTTCAATAACGAAATCACGTAATTTTGTATGTGGAATCATACTAGCATCATATATACAGATAGCAACCCCTTTACCTAACTTGCTTGACGCTTGGTCTTCAGATACTCCGGGCGTATCTCCAGCAATACAAGTATCAATTGCAAATGATATATCAGGATCAACTACATCAGCACTGGTTTGTGCACCTCGTAAACCAACTTCTTCCTGGACTGTTCCGACACCATATACGGTATTGGAGTGTTCCTTCGTAGCCAGTTGCTCTATTACCTCTGCCATTACAGCACAACCGATTCGATTATCCCAGGCCTTAGCCATTAATAGTTTCTCATTTGCCATAATGGTAAATTCACTATAAGGAACGATGGCATCACCAGGACGAATCCCAAATTTCACTTTAGCTTCTTCCTCATCAGTAGCTCCAACATCAATATACATTTCACGCTTTTGTACGACCTTTTTGCGTTCTTCAGGAGTAAGGATATGTGGCGGCTTACTGCCAATCACTCCTGTAATATCTCCTTTGGCAGTTAAAATTGTAACCTTTTGCCCTAGCATAACTTGTTCCCACCAGCCACCAAGTGTGACAAACCTTATAAAACCTTCTTTTGTAATATTTTTTACCATAAAGCCAATTTCATCCATGTGACTTGCTAGCATAATTTTAGGCCCAGAATGCAATCCTTGTTTTTCAAATATAATACTACCTAACTTATCATAAGATACGTTTACATTGTCGCTGACTTTTTCTAATAACATATCTTTTACACGTTGCTCAAAACCTGATACTCCAGGAACCTCCGATATCTTCTTTAACCATACTAACGTCTTATCCACAATATTCTCCTTTATTATTAAAATAACTTTCATATCAATTTACCTTTTGAAAATGCCTCTGAAAATAATGTTCAGAGGCATCTTTAATAAATATTAGCTTGCTAATTCTAGTACTATTTTATTTAGCCCTGGGCTCCTTCTGATGATTCTAGTTTTTCTTTAATGCTTTTAAGCATATTCATACTATTATCACGAACTTTTTTCTTTAAAATAGGATTTAAGAGCCCAGAAATCATTGGAATACCAAACTCAAAATCAACTGTCAATTTTATTTCTGTACCTTCACTAAGAGGAGTTAAAATCCATTCGCCTTCAAACTTCTTTAAATCTCCTTCTATTTGCTTGTAAAAAATATGCATATTTTCATCATCAAAGGTATCTAATTCTGTCCATTTAATAACCCGCCCATCAACATTGGAGACCCATTTACTCACCGTAGTATTTCCTGCGCGTTCTAATACTTCTACACTAATCAAATCTGTCATGAATTCGGGATATTTCTCCATATCCTTTAAAATAGGATAAATTTTATCTCGATCACAACTAACTGAAATCATTACCTCAACAAATGGCATTATAAATCCTCCTACAAATCTTCAATCATATCATGAGCCATTTCTACAGCATCATGTAACACTTTAATGACTATATCAACTAATTCTTTAGTAATGAGTAATGGTGGTTCCATTCGAATTACTTTAGGGTTATTGAGGGTATATGCTGCTAAAACTCCATTATTAACAAGTTCAGATATCAGCAACCCACCAATTCCTTCTTTCGTTAGTTCAATACCAATCATGAGTCCTTTACCCCGCACCTCTTTAATAACATCAGGAAAGGCTTGTTGTAACTGATTTAATTTCTCAAGAAAATATGTCCCTGTAATATCAGCTTTATTCACTAGATTTTCATCCCGTAAAACATGAATTGCTGTTATTGCAGCCACACATGCTAATGGATTACCGCCGAAAGTAGAAGTATGTAAAAATGGACTAGTTATATATTTCTCCCAAATAGCTGGCTTTGCAGTAAATGCCCCTATAGGCATGACACCACCACCAAGGGCTTTAGCTGTGGTTAAAATGTCTGGCACAACATTGTAATGTTCACTAGCAAACATTCTACCAGTACGGCCTAAACCAGTCTGAACTTCGTCGCAAATAAGCAAAGCACCGTAATCATCACAAAGTTTGTGAAGAGTAGGCAAATAATCATCAGAAGGCACAATAATTCCACCTTCCCCCTGAATGGGTTCAACAATAATAGCTGCAACTTCAGAATTCATAGCTTGTTTTATCCCATGAATATCATTAAAAGGAACATGTTCAAATCCATCTAGTAGTGGTTTAAATGGATCTCGAAATAAATCCCGCCCAGTAGCACTTAAGGCTCCTAATGTTTTACCATGAAAGGAATTAACTGTAGAAATAATTTTAGTCCGCCCAGTATGAATACGTGCTAATTTTAAGGCCCCTTCGACAGCTTCAGTACCACTGTTGCCAATAAAGCTATATTGCAACTCGCCTGGCGTAATTTCAGCTAGTAAAGCTGATAAGTCAGCCATAGGTTTATTAAAGAGCACTTTACTAGATAAAGGCATAAAATCAAGTTGTTTTTTTACGGCCTCAATCACTTTCGGATGACGATGGCCTAGACTAAATACACCATAGCCACCTAAACAGTCGATATATTCTTTGCCATCAATATCACGTATTATATTACCTTCAGCTTCCCATTCCACTGTTGATAAGCCCATATAGCGGAATAACTTAGCCATGGCGGGATTAATATGTTGTTCATATTTTTCAATGGTTTCACTAATAATGTTCTCTGTAGTCATACATACACCTCCAAAAAGAAAATAGTCCTTCTTGGTATTCTTTTCTATTTATCGCAATAAAATTCCTCTTTTACTTACTTTCAATTCATAAAATAATAATGGATATAAAAATATAAATCAGAAGTATATAGATTAAACATATTTACATTCCCTATAGCCATTTGTCGATATAATTATATAGTAAACCCCACTCAAAGCCGAGTGGGGTTTAGTTATAAGCACGATTATTCCATAGCTTGCATAAGAATTGGTAATCTTCCCAAGTATCTGCATCATAGAAAGGATGTTTATCAGGCCACTCTATGGGGATTACATAGTCAGGATTTTTACGAATAAGAGTGCGTCCACCCAAATCACCAGATAAAGCTGCTAAATGTGGCCTCCACCAAGAACCGAATAAGGTAGGACTATAGCGCTGACCCTGATGTTGGGATACAACAATAGACTTGTTACTTTCTCTAGATCTAAAGGTATTAACAAGAGCCTGCAATAAGGACTCTGAGACGAAAGGCTGATCACCTAATACAAACAAAATACCCTCTAAATCTGTACGTAAAATTTTTAAGCTTAGAGTGATAGAGGAGGCTTGACCTGTATGCCTCTGAGAATTATATATATATGGAATATGATATTGAGTGCACAATGTAGACAATTCTTCCTGAGGGTCTCCAATGACAACGATACGATCAGCCCAGGGGGTACTTGCAGAATTAGTAATAACATGAGCTAATATTGGTTTTTCCCCTAAGGGTAGTAATAGCTTTTGCTTGCCCATACGCTTAGCGAAACCAGCTGCTAAGATAACGATACCTATACCATTCATTATAAATCATACACCTCTATTGCTCGTAAAGCTTCACCATATCCTTCTGTCAGTACACATCTATAAATCTCAGACTTTGTTTTTCTCAAATATTCCGTAATTCTCTTAGCATTCTTTACTTGGCCTACAGTAGCTCCATTCAAGATAAGAATTCTTGTTCCTTTACTATGCTGAAATATACCCTGTTTATGGAGGGCTAAAATAGCTAGATCTCTCCAATCAACGATCTCACGTTCCTGTTTTTTTAATAATTCCAATACTAATTCTAAACGATGAGCAATCTGGTTAGTAAGAGGTTGTCCTATCGCTTGCAGATTCAATACACCTACTGTAATTTTGGTGCAAAAAGGAACAATGGGTTCATTGCTTCCAGAAGATTTTAGCCAAAGACCGCGAGCTCCATCTGCTTCTACAAGGATATACGGATTAATCTTAGGGTTCTGTATCATTCTATCAAGCCATTCGAGAGGTAAACCGATTACTTTATCCTCTTCTACCCCAGAAAACCACGAGGTTATTCTTTTATGTGCTAAATGAAGAGCAACACATGCTGATCCCTCAACAAAATCATTTGAAAATATGGGGTTGAAATTCACTACTTGGCTATAATACATCTTAGTGGTCGAGGAAAGCAGAACAGGAACATTAATACTCTGAGCTGTTCTAGCAAGAGAAAGTATAACGGAGGTTTTGCCACCGGCTCCAGTGCAAGCAATAATACAAGGTTCCTTGATTCCAATTGCCTTCCACAGCTCCATTTTTCCACCCCCTCTATAAGCAGTTAGCTCCTAATAATCTCTCTTTTTCACGTACAATATAGCTTCTAATACCCCACCGCCTATAGCACGTGCTTTATCGGATATAGAAAAACAATGTTCCTTACGACAACGAGGATCAATATCTCCTATTTTCATTCCTGCTTTTACAATTAAATTATCATGTATCAGTCCTCGTAAGATTCCAGTAATCGTAGCGATTACCTCCTGATCTGCTACATAACCTACTACTTCACCAGCAATAACCAAATCACCAATCTCACATTTGTGGGTAAAAACGCCGGAAATAGGTGCACGTAGTAATCGCTCTATCGTGTATCCAGCTATTTCGCCAGGTATACCGGTATCTGGTAACGCTGTTCCATCATAATACACTCGTCCTAAATCATGTCCTCGCATGGTTTCTATTACAGCATGAACATCAACTCCTGCTGTAAAGCCAGGACCCAGTCCGATTACAATAGGTGCATCTGTTATCTTTGTACCACTATTATGCTTCGCTAAAATCCCATCAACTAAAACTTGTGGATTAAGTAACTTAATATATACTCCATCTGGATCGACCAATACTGGTATACAACCTGCCGCTAAGGTTGATTCTATTTCATCAAAGCTTACTCTACGGGCGATTGTTCCTTCTACCGTTACTTCATCTGAGAAAACCGCTTGAGCAAAGGAAACAGTTCTTCGTACGACAGTAGGTTGTGGTAATTCGATACTAACTACATCAAAGCCACACTGGTGCAATTTATGAGCAACACCTGTAGCAATATCACCACCACTTTTAATGACAATAAGCTGAGACATTCAATCACCTCAATTTAAATGATAGATTAGTCATATTTTGCTTAGCGTAGCTATTTCAAACATTTTCAACCTGTTTGGTTGAAACTATCTTTGGCCCAGTGCCATGATTGTTTCCTATCTCATTAAAGAAATAGTTTAGAACAATTGCCATAATACTACCAGATGTAATTCCACTATGCAAAATTACCTGAGCCCATTTAGGGAAGTTTTGATAAAAAGATGGAACTGCCAATGGAATTAGACCGATACCTATACTTACCGCAACAATCATAGCATTATGATTACCTTCAAATTTGACAGCTGTAAGAGACCTTATACCACTTGCAGCAACCATTCCGAACATAGCAATTCCTGCGCCACCAAGTACTGGAGTGGGGATACATGCAACTGCAGCAGCAGCCTTTGGAAATAAGCCTAATGCCATAAGAATCATACCAGCTGCAACAACTACATACCGGCTCTTGATACGAGTAAGGCTTACAAGTCCAACGTTTTGTGCAAACGCAGAATGAGGAAAAGTATTCATAATGCCACCAAGCATAGTTGAAAAGGAGTCTGCTCGTAATCCTCTAGTTAAATCCTTCTGAGTAACTGGTTTACCGATAATTTCACCTACTGCAATAAAATCCCCAGTAGTTTCTGTCATAATAACTAGCATCGCTATCGTCAAAGCAATGATGCTCGCTATATCAAAAGTTGGCCATCCAAAATAAAACGGCTGCACAAATCCAACCCAAGCTGCATTTTCAACTTTAGCGAAATCAACCATCCCTAAAGGAACGGCAATGATTGTACCGATAATCAAGCCTAACAGTACTGCAATATTACTATAAAATCCCTTTAAACAGCGATAAAGTATTATAACCAGCATTAAGACTGAAAATGCTAATCCAATCGATTGAATACTACCAAAGCTAGGAGTACCAGGCATTCCACCCCCTGCCCATCGAACAGCTACTGGTAATAATGATACTCCAATTAACGTGATGATAGAACCAGTTACTACTGGTGGGAAAAAACGAATAAGCTTGCTAAATAGTGGGCTAATGGCATAGCTGATAATACCAGCAGCTATGGTTGCACCGAAAATTGCTAATAATCCAGGAACTTGTCCCCCTGCACTTTGCCCAACGAGTACCATTGGCGCTACTGCTGCAAAAGATACGCCTTGGACAATCGGACTCTTAATACCCATATTAAAGAAACCGTATGCCTGAATCATTGTCGCAATACCTGCAACCAATAGATCAGAGTTAATCAAAATAATCAATTGCTCGGATGATAACTTCAGTGCATTAGCGATAATTAGCGGGACTGCAACACAACCAGCATACATTGCCATAACATGCTGTAATCCATAAGTAAATAATTGTCCTTTAGGCATTAGTTCGTCTACTGGATGAATACTATCTTTATTTTTCACTTTTCTAATCTCCTTTTTAGCTATTTAATACAAATTACTGTTTACTAAAAGCCATGTCTTACTCTGCGCGTTTTTGCATCTCCATAAATACTTTTTCAGGAGTCACTGGGAGGGTTGTTATTCTAGCCTTGACCGCATTATAAACTGCATGAGCTATAGCTGGTGCAGGTGTATTTATAACCACTTCTCCTATAGACTTTGCTCCAAAAGGGCCTGTTACTTCAAAGCTTTCTACAAAAGCAACTTTCACATTTCCAATATCTTTCCTACATGGGATCTTATATTGCATAAATGTATTTGTTTGTAAATTACCTTTTCCACCGTACTTTACGTCTTCATACATAGCCATACCTATCCCTTGCACGATGCCACCCTCTACCTGAATTCTAGCTAAATTTGGATTTATAACAGTTCCGCAGTCCACTACAGCTACATAATCTATTACATCTACTTTTCCAGTTTCTTGATCAACTTCCA
This sequence comes from Pelosinus sp., assembly GCA_029239675.1. GTDB lineage: Bacteria > Bacillota > Negativicutes > DSM-13327 > DSM-13327 > Pelosinus. The sequence continues at coordinate 15,522 of JARBUM010000049.1, forward strand.
CCTCGGCAAATCCAGCAATGAAGGGTGGTGGTGATACCGGACTTCCATAGGTTGCATTTCCAACTAGTTGATGCTTTCCTGCACCTAAGACTTGTAATTCTGCAAGTTTCTCTAAACTAACGGACTTATCTCCTTCAATCGTTTTTATAGTTTGTCCATCAAATTCCACTTCTTCTGTTGCGGTTTCCAAATACCTTGCTCCGTATTCAATAATTTGTTGCTTTAAATCTTCAGCAGCTTGCACTACGGCCATACCAGTAACATAAGTTGTACTTGAAGCGTAAGAGCCAGGATCATAGGGTGAGACATCCGTGTCTGCGGCATTAACAATAATGTTCTCCATTGATGTTTCCAGAATCTCAGCGGCCATTTGGGCTAATATAGTATCACTTCCTGTTCCCATATCTGTAGAGCCAATCAGTAGTGTGAAGTTGCCATCATCATTTAATCTTATTTCTGCAGAGGCAGTATCTATACCAGCGATACCCGATCCTTGCATGGTTACTGCCATACCAACAGCTCTTACTTTATTATTACTAATCACTTGTGCTGGAAATTTTGCATTCCAGCCTATTAACTCTTTACCCTTTTCAATGCATTTATGCAATGAGGAACTTCCTAACAATTTCCCCTTGTATGTTAGGCAGGTTTCCCCTGCTTTAATTAAATTCTTTAATCTAAATTCTGTTGGATCTATAGCCAATTTCTCAGCCATCATATTCACTGCTGATTCTAGCGCGAAAGCTCCTTGGGTAACTCCGTATCCCCTGAAGGCTCCAGCAGGCATTTTGTTGGTATATACGACATTGCCCATAAACCGAACAGCTGTTGTTTTATTGTATAATGGCAAAGTTTTATCTCCTACAACTGAGAATACGGTAGAAGCGTGCTCTCCATAGGCCCCTGTATCTGATAGTCCTTGTATATCAACAACTTTAATATAGCCCTCCTTGTTCGCACCCAACCTAACCATTAGTCGCATTGCGTGACGACTTGTTGTGCAACTAAAGGTCTCTTTTCTATCATATACAATAATGGAAGGCTTGCCTGTTTTTAAAGTAACCATTCCTGTAAAGATTTCGACGACTGAGGTCTGTTTACCACCAAAGCCTCCACCAATTCTTGGTTTAATGACCCGTATTTTACTGGCAGGTATCTGCAGGGCTCTAGCTAACTGTCTTCGAACATGAAAAGGGATCTGGGTTGAACTTATGACTACAAGGCGTCCCGTATGATCCAGATAACTAGAGGCTCTATATGTTTCCATCATAGCATGAGCATTTGCCTGGGTATAAAAAGTTTCTTCAACTACTACATCACATTTTTGTAGTTCCTCCTCTACATCACCGATTTCGAGCTTATGGGAAGCAACAATATTCATATTTTTGTTCATTCCAATATTGAAATTACAATGAAGGTCATCCTCTGAATGAACAATTGAAGAATGCCCTATGGCTTCTTCGAAATTTAGAACCGGTTCCAGTAGTTCATATTTAACTTTGATCAGCCCCATAGCCTTTAGGGCAATTTTCTCATCAACAGCCGCAATAATTGCTACTTCATCTCCTACATATCTGACAACTTTTTCTAAGATTAGTCGGTCATATGGAGAAGGTTCTGGATATGACTGTCCAGCTAATGTGAATCTTTGCTGAGGAACATCTTTGTATGTGAAAATGCACTCAACACCTTCTACTTTCTCTGCATTTGTTGTATCAATAGAAATTATCCTTGCAAAAGCATGTGGACTTCTAAGTATTTTAATTATCAAAGAGTTAGCCATAGCTAAATCTTCGGTATAAACAGGTTTGCCTGTAGCAATGCTCATCCCATCTATTTTGGCAATACCCTTACCAACGATCCTCATTTTTATAGTACCCCCAAATATTTCTTGACGGCTCGAAGCTGTCCCAAATATCCTGTACATCTACAAAGATTACCCGTTAAATAATGTATTATCTCACTGTCCGTTGGATTGCTAAGCTCATTTTTCATGGCAAGCACAGTCATAATAAATCCAGGACTACAAAAGCCACACTGCTCTGCACCTTCTGCTACTAGTATTTCAGCAAAGGTTTTAGCTTCTTCTTGGACTCCTTCTATAGTAGTAATAGTTTTTCCATTAGCCCTAAAAGAAAGCATAGCACAAGATAAAGTTGGTTTTCCATCAACCCACACACTACAAAGACCACAGCAGGTTGTATCACAGCCTTTTCGGATGCTTAACATTCCATGGGCTCTTAATGTTTCAGATAGAAATTCATTATTTTCTACTTTTAATGAAATTTTCTTATGATTGACAATGACTTCTATTTGCATTGTAATACCTCCAGGATTGCTCTTCTAACTAATACCTGACATATCGCTTTCCGATATTCTGCTGTACCTCTCATATTAGTACCAAAAATCATTTCTTCTGAGACCAAGGCAGCTATGTTCTTTATACTACTTTTACTATCCAAATCTACCTTAGAAAATCCTTCTGAGGCGTTGTATGAAATACTAGCTCTTCCTGGTCTAGCTCCCACGGTTATTTTCCATTGGTTATTTAATTCTGAAACAGCAACATTTAAAATAGGATAGTCGCTAGCA